>JBAYOC010000043.1:0-8125 GCA_041678465.1 Anaerovoracaceae bacterium
CAGATGTCTATTTAGTCAGTCCTGAAACGGCTGCTATCTCGGCTATTTCGGGGGTTCTAACCGATGGAAGAAAGGCCGGGTTTGACCTGCCCAAGGTGGGGGAGACCATCTTTGAAGAAAACGATAATTACATGATTTATCCAACAGGAAGCAATAAAGATAACACCCCTTTGGTCATGGGTCCCAATATTAAGCCATTCCCCCTGAACGAGTCCATGGGCGATCAAATAGAAGGTAGCGTGGTCTTAGTAGGTGAGGACAATATCACCACAGATGATATCATGCCGTCTAACGCAAAGCTGCTGCCTTACAGATCGAACATTCCACATCTGTCCAATTACTGTTTCTCAACTATTGATGATGGTTTTTCGGCGCGCTGTCAAATCGCCCAGGAGGGCGTCATTATTGCCGGATCAAATTACGGGCAGGGAAGCAGCAGAGAGCACGCGGCGCTGGCACCGCTATATCTGGGAATCCGTTTTGTCATTGCGAAATCTTATGCGAGGATCCATAGGGCAAACCTGATCAACAGCGGAATCCTTCCCTTGGTCTTTGCCAATCCGGAGGATTACGACGATTTCTCTTTGGGGCAAAGACTGCGCATCGAGAATGTGAAAGAGGAAACCGGTAAGCATACTATAACGGTAAAGAATCAGGATACCGGAAAAGAATATGAAACCATCGGCAACTTTACGGCGGAAGAGCATGCGATGCTGTTAGCCGGCGGAAAAATCAACATGATTAAAGAAGCATCAGTGAACAGAGGAGAAAAATCATGAACAACATCCGTGCTTTTGAGCAAATTATAGAGCAACAGCTGGCTCGTATTGAGAGAATCAAGCAAAGCCGGGCACCTGTAGATTATGATAAACTTGAAAAAATCATCATTGGCGTAATAGGCGGTGACGGTATAGGTCCTGCCATTACAGAGCAAGCGGGGCGAGTTCTTGAAGAAATACTTTCTGAAGAGGTCCGTTCGGGAAAAGTGGAGTTTCGGAAGATTGACGGTTGCACTATCGAAAACCGCGCCGCTGCAGGAAAGGCGATCCCAGAAGATGTGCTGGAGGAAATCAAGAAATGCAACGTGCTGTTGAAAGGCCCCACAACCACACCCAGAAAGGGAGATAAATGGGTTAATGTTGAGAGTGCTAATGTTGCAATGCGAAAGGAATTGGATCTCTTCGCCAACGTTCGGCCGGTCAAGGTGCCGGAATTGGGTATCGACTGGACTTTTTTCCGAGAGAATACAGAGTGTCTCTATGCTATGGGAAGCCAGGGTATCAACGTAACGGATGATTTAGCCATAGATTTCCGCGTAATCACCACGCCGGGGACCGAGCGGATCGCGCGCCTTGCTTATGAATACGCAAGGAAAAACGGAAAAAAGAAGGTCACCATCGTCACAAAAGCTAACGTAGTGAAGGCAACGGACGGTAAGTTCCTGGATGTATGCAAAGGGGTAGCTACAGAATACCCTGAAATCGAAACCGATGACTGGTATATCGATATCATGACAGCCAAATTGTTAGATGAGAAGAGGCGGGGACAGTTTGAAGTTATGATTCTGCCCAACCTCTATGGCGACATCTTAACGGATGAAGCGGCAGAGCTACAAGGGGGAGTGGGAACCGCAGGAAGTGCTAACCTTGGAACCCAATACGCAATGTTTGAAGCGATTCACGGGTCGGCACCCAGGATGGTTGAAGAGGGCAGGGCCGCTTATGCAGATCCCAGTAGTGTAATACGAGCCGGTGCCATGCTCCTTTCTCACATCGGTTATCAGAACTATGGGGATAAATTAACGGATGCCATCGAGCAGTGCGCTATGAAGGAAGGTAAGCCTGTAATCACGGGTCGGCCTGACGGGGCCACCGGGGCTGAATTGGCAGACTCTATTTTGGAGAAAGTGAGAGGGTAGGAGGATGAATCGAGTGGCAACGAGTATTCGCGCAACAGGCCACCCCCTTTCGGGGAGTCTCTTTAGCGAGCTTCAGAGCGATATACTTCGGGGCAGGCTGAAGCAGGGAGAGAAGCTTTCAGAGCAGCAGATCTGTGATAAATATGGCCTTTCTCGCACCCCGGTTCGGGAGGCTTTTCGCCAGCTGGAACTGGAAGGTCTGATAGAAACGATTCCCAACCGGGGAGCTTTCGTATTGGGGCTGTCTCAGGAAGATCTTCAGGACCTATTTGAGATGCGCAAGGCTTATGAGATCTTGGCAGTGCAATGGGCTATTGAGCGGATTACTGAGGAGGAACAGGAGAAGCTGGAGGAAGCCTACGAGTTCATGGAGTTTTACACCTTGAAGGGTGAGGCAGATAAGATGCTGAACATCAATATGCAGTTTCATAATCTGATCTACAAAGCCTCTCACAACCGCATACTAGAACACACTCTTTCTACTTATCAGCTCTATCTGAAGGAAACAGAAAGCAACAGTGCCTATCTGGATGGTCAATTGGAGGAGGTTCTTCTGGAGCATAAGAAGATATTCGATGCCTTTATCAATAGGGACCCCTTGGCAGGAGCTGTAGCAGTGGCTGCCCATCTGGACAATGCCAAAGCCCGATCAAAATAGTTGCAGTTTTAATTATAAACTGTGTTTTATCTGGGCCGGCGGACGCACATCTCCTCGAAAACCGACGGATTTTTGATGATTATCATTTAGCTTTCTGAGGCCTATTTCTTACTGTTTAAGCAAGATTCTGAGCGTCAAAATCCAATATATAAGCCTAATAACATTAAAATAGATGTGATTTAGGCCTATTATTTTTGGTTTTATAGGCCTAATCACACTATAATCTAGTTTGTTTAAGCCTATTTCATACTTTCAAAGCAAGATTTTGAGCTGTTAAATCCAAAATATAGGCATAAAATCACTACATTAGATATAATATGAGCCTACAACTTCCAACTTTTTCGGGTGCGTTCTAAAACTAAACATACACACTCAGCAGGCGGATGCGTGGGCATGAATAGCGCTGTCTCAAATCACTCCCTTGTTTTTTTGTTATTGCTCTTGATAACCACATAGATGTACTATATAATGGGGTACATGCAATAATAATGTCTACATGATGTGGAGGATGATGAACATGAAAACAGTCGTTAAGCGGGACGGATCTGTCGTCAGCTTTAATAGCAGCAAGATTAAAAACGCAGTATTGAACGCTATGCTTGAAACAAAAGATGGGATCGATGAGAAATTGGCCGGGGATATCGCAGACGCGATTGAAAAGCAGGTTGAGCGATCGGTTAGAAAAGTCAACGTCGAAGATATCCAGGACCTAGTCGAAGATTTCCTCATGGCCAGCGAGAGAAAGGATGCAGCAAAAAAGTACATCATCTACCGTTATGAGCGGGATAAGACAAGGGATGCCAGAAAGCGCAGAGATGGGCGAATTATTTCCGAAGACTTTGTCAGCGTCTATAAACACAAACCTTCACCCATGAACCAGCTTGGGAGCTTTGTATTCTATCGAACCTATTCGAGATGGCTGCCAGATGAGCTTCGCAGGGAGTATTGGTGGGAGACGGTGAGGCGGGCTGTAGAGTATAACTGCAGCCTTGTACCTACTTCGAGAGAAGAGGCAGAAAAGCTATATAAGAATGTCTTTGAGCTCAAGCAATTCCTGTCAGGCAGGACACTATGGGTAGGGAGCACGGATGTTTCAAAATACTATCCCATGTCCAATTTTAACTGCTCTTTTCAGGTCATCGACAGCTTTGCTTCCTTCCGTGATATCTTCTACCTGCTTATGGTGGGCTCCGGCGTCGGCGTACGTATCCTGAAGTCAGACATTGAAAAACTTCCTATGGCGCGGACGGATATCGAGATCATACACGAATCCTATACGCCTCTCTTGAAATCTTTGAGGCAGGACAGTACCGCACTAGAGTTTACGCACAACGATACTATAAAAATTACCATAGGGGACAGCAAGGAAGGCTGGGTCCAGGCTCTGGACTACTTCCTGAAAGTCCATTACAGTACGGAATACAGGAAGATCAAGACCATAATACTGAACTACGACCAGGTCCGGAGCAAGGGTGAAAAATTAAGAACCTTTGGCGGGACGGCCAGCGGCCATTCCAGCATGAAAAACATGTTTATAAAGATCGATAAAGTGATTGAAAAGGCCGCCAGTCGTACCACGATCAACAAAGTGAAGCTCCTGCCCATCGATTGTCTTGATATTGCTAATATCATCGGCGAAAATGTGGTGGTGGGAGGTGTCCGGAGGACGGCGGAAATCGTCCTCATCGATCAGGATGATAAGGCTTGCATTCAGGCTAAGAGTGAACTCTATAAGAAAGTCGATGAGAAATGGGTCATTGATGCTGAGATTGCACATAGACAGATGAGCAACAACTCCATTTACTACCGGAAAAAGCCTACTCGTGAGCAACTCCATTGGCACATTGAGCAAATGCGTTACTCCGGTGAGCCGGGCTGGGTCAATGAGGAAGCAGGAGCTAAGCGTAGGCCCGACTTCAACGGTGTCAACCCCTGTGCAGAAATCCTTTTAGATTCAAAAGGCATGTGCAATCTGACCACCATCAACGTTATGGCCTTTGTAAAGGATGGGGTGTTGGATCGGGAAGGGCTTATGGAGGCCCAGAAGCTTTCCGTTAGAGCTGCCTACCGCATGACCTGCACTGAGTTGGAGATTCCGGAATGGAATGCTGTGCAGCAGCGGGACAAGCTCTTAGGCTGTTCGCTTACCGGATGGCAGGATATGATGAATGCCCTGTCTCTTACCCGGGAGCAACAGGAAGAGCTTCTGCATGAGTTAAGAAGTACTGCAAAGACAGCAGCGGCGGAATACGCCAGAGAATTGGGTCAAGGAGAGCCGATTCTTGTAACGACGATCAAGCCGGAAGGAACCATAAGCCTGCTTCCGGTAGTGTCCAGTGGAGTACACTTCTCCCATGCACCCTATTTTGTAAGGCGGATACGAATCAGCAGCGACGATCCACTGGTGAAGGTATGCGAAGAATTGGGTTACCCGGTCTTCCCCGAGGTGGGACAGGATTGGGACAGCTGTGTAACCAAGGTGGTTGAGTTCCCCGTAAAGGCACCGGCAGGGAAACTCAAGGGCGACATTACCGCAATCGAGCAGCTGGAAATATATAAGATGTTCATGAGCAGCTATGTGGATCACAACTGCTCCATCACCGTCCATGTGAGAGATCACGAATGGGAAGACGTAGAACAATGGGTATGGGACAATTGGGAAGATACGGTGGCCTTATCCTTCCTTTCCTATGAAGACAGCTTCTACGAGCTTCTTCCATTTGAAGAAATCTCCGAAGAGGAGTATAATAAAAGGGTAATTGAAATGAAACCGTTTATCCCTTCCTTAATCTCTAAATATGAGAAGGAGGAAGTGGAGTATGATATAGGCAATGAAGGATGTGAGGGAGGAGTATGTCCGGTCAGATAATCATGACCATCAGCACCCAACCTGGTTGTGGAGGCGTTGAAATCGGCCAGCGTCTTGCACGACGAATGCCTGCGGTCTATGTGGATAAAAAGGCAGTGACAAAAGCTGCGCAGGGGCTGAATGCGGTCTTGACTAACAGTGATGATGCAAAGACCAAAAGTAAGTTTTGGGAGTTGTTAGGTCAAACGCCGATACTGACAAATATGGAATCCTATATTCCCGAAATAAGAAGCCTAGTGAGCGATGGAGAAGTCCATGAGAAGGAAGAAGAAATCCTGCTGAAGCTGGTGGGCAAAAATACTGCTGTCGTTGTGGGCAGGGGCGGCTTCTACCGGTTTCGAGAATACCCCCGGCTAACTAAGATCTTTCTCGGAGGCGATTGGGAGTACAGGCTTGCGAACTACAAGCGTTTCTATTCGTTAAACGACCAGGATGCGGAGGGATTGTTGCATACTACGGATCAAGCTACTGAACGCTATATCCACAAGGTAACAGGTAAGGATATGTTGGATATCCGAAACTATGACCTGTCATTCAATGTCAGCCATGTGGATTTTAATTTAGTAGTGGAATTGATCTTAGAGTATGCACATCATCGGTTTAAATGAATATGTTAGATGAATATGCCCCCCACAAAAATATTTGTGGGGGGCATAAGTTCTTTATTAGAGATTTGGAGTCTTATGACGGACAGGCTTGCACTTAACAAACTTGCCGTCGCCCTTCTTACCGACGAATTCGCCATCCTTATATACCAGATTACCTCTACTGTAAGTGGCAACGGGATAACCCTTGAGCTTGGCTCCTTCCCAGATGGTATGATCATAATCGGAGTGCATATTATCTACGCTGATGGTGAACTCCTTCTTTGGATCATATAGCACGATGTCCGCATCGGCTCCGGGAACCAGCATGCCCTTTTGCGGAGCACAACCAAAGAGCTTGGCAGGATTTGTGCAGCAGAGCTCCACCGCTTTATTGAAAGTAATTCTTCCCTTGTTTGCTTCCGAGAGCACATAGGGGAACATGTTTTCAATGCCGGCGCAACCGTTAGGAATCTTTGTGAAATCGTCCTTGCCCCAATCTTTTTCATAAGACTGGAACGGGCAGTGGTCGGTAGCCATTGTGGAGATATCACCTCTCTTGATACCTTCCCAGAGAGCATCCTGACTGGCTTTACCCTTCATCGGAGGAGAGCATACGAAGTTGCGACCATCTTCTCTCTTGTAAACTTCATTGGTAAAATAGAGATATTGGGGACAGGTTTCCGCAAAGATAGGATAGCCTTCGTCTCTGGCCTTTGTTACCTCTTCCATACCCTGGGCATTTGCCAAATGTACGATATATAAAGGGGCATTGAGGCTCTTTGCCCACTGGATGGCTCTGAAATCAGCTTCTCCTTCTACAAACTCCGGACGGCTGGCATAATGATACCAGGCAGAGGTCTTGCCTTCAGCTTTAAACTCAGCGATGAGTGTGTCGATGATTTCTTTGTTTTCTGCATGTACGCCGATGAGGGCGCCTACTTCTTTTGCTTTTCTTAATACCTGGTAGAAGAGACCGTCTGTAACACCAAAGTCATAGACCATGAAAACCTTAAAGCTGGAGACGCCAAATTTAACGGATTCTTCCATGCTGTTAATCAAGTCTCCTGACAAATCCTTTACGCCTGTATGGAAAGCGTAGTCGACACAGGCTTGGGGTGCACAGAGTGCATCTCTTCTTTTGACTGAATCCACCAGATTTTCTCCGAAATCCTGAAGAACAAAGTCAAAGACCGTTGTGGTTCCGCCACATGCAGCAGCTCTTGTCCCTGCTTCGTAGCTGTCAGCAGAAACCGTTCCTCCGAAAGGCATCTCAAGGTGTGTATGTCCGTCAATAGCGCCGGGAAGGACTAAGAGGCCCTTTGCGTCCACAACAGTAGCTTCTTTGTGTCCTTTCGGATCCAACTTGGCGCCAATTGCTTTGATCTTGCCGTCTTTCACAGCGATATCACCCTTAAAGGTGGCGTCAGCGGTAACGATAGTACCGTTCTTAATAATTAAATCCATCTGTTCTCTCCCTCCAATCATTGTCTTGTGTGGCTATAAAAAAATATGATATAGATACAAGTAGAAGCTTTTGGTTGCCAAAAGCTTCTACTTATTAGTGACCAAAACTGATCGGTTTTATAAATTGTTGTGAAAGAAAATTATCTTTCGGTTACGGCTTCCGATTCCTCTGCAGTTATGAAGGAATTCTTTGCAAATGTAGGTGACTTCATCAGCAATACATAGACGACCATGCCAACTACAAATGAGAAGATATAGCCGTTGGCTGCGATGTGGTCCATGAGGGAGGGAACGCCACCATCATACAGCCATACTGTATTTCCGAGAAGCGGCAGTATGAATGAAACAACCCATGCTATGATGGCTGCCCAGTTAATGCCGTTTGCGTACCAGTATCTGCCTTTGTCACCGGCATACAGCGCAGCAACATCTAACCGGCGTTGCTTACAGATATAATAGTCGGCAACGAATATAGCCGCTATTGGAGCCAGAATCATTCCATAGTTGTTCATCCACGTGAAGATATATGCAGCACCGGAACCGAAAATCCACCAGGGTTGGAAGACGAACGCAGCAATGATACAGGCCATAATAACGCCTTTTCTGTAGGAAATTCGCTGCGGACTCAA
>JBAYOC010000044.1:0-8096 GCA_041678465.1 Anaerovoracaceae bacterium
CAGCTTCTGATCGTCACCTCCTCTCATGCAAGGGCGAAGAAGCTTGCAGAGGATCTGTCTTTGTTTACAGATCAAAAAGTTTATACCCTTCCAGAAGAAACTCCTATGCGTATCGCTTTTGAAGCCAAGAGCCAAGATGCACTGGTAGAGAGGCTTACAGCTATGTGCGCTCTTGCTTCCGGAGAGGATTGCATCGTAGTTGCCTCTGCTCAGAGCGCAGTAAAAAAACTGGCCCCGCGGAATCTTTTTCTGCAGAATACATTTGCCCTTAATCTAGGGGACGAAGTAGACCTTGAACAATTGAAGCGCCGGCTTGCCTATATGGGTTATGAACGGGTGAGTTCAGTAGAAGCAAGGGGGCAGTACGTCATTCGAGGGGGTATTTTAGACATTTTTCCTCCCAACCAGCCCCATCCCTTCCGGGTGGAGCTTTTTGACGTGGAGGTGGATTCTATCCGTTTCTTTGATCCCTTGACCCAGAGGTCTATTGACGAAGCGGTATCGGTTAAGGTTTTTCCTGCCCAACTCATCGTACAATCGGATTATCTCTTCGAACAGGCGACCACCCGAGTGCAGGAAGCTTATCAGACTTTTTCCAAAAAGCTGCCGGGTGAGAAACGTGAGAGGCTTTTGGGCCGGCAGGGGCATATAGTCGAGAGCCTTGAGACATTCACCAACCTTCAGCTCCTGGAGAATTACATCCATTACCTTTATGAGGAAACGGGGTTTCTGTGGGATTATCTGCAGGACGATGGCCTTGTTATTGTAGATGACCAGGATCGGGTGACAGAGGTACTGGAACTGGCGGAGAAGGAATACCAGGAGGATTTCAAAGATCTGCTGGAACGGGGAGAGCTAGTCCCCGATGATTACAATGCTTTTTCAGGGTTTTCGGATTTTTTAGGAATCTATCGGGGAAAAGCCGCCTTCGTCTTTGCCCCCTTCCAAAAGCAACTGCGGGGAATTGATACTCTAAAGGCTGTCGTCCCGGTTGTATCAAAACAGGCAACAGTCTTTAACGGAAGAATGGATTTTTTAGAGACCGAGCTACTACGTTATGCCAAACTGAAATATGAAATCTACATTTTCTGCTCCACCGAGGAGAGGGTAGAAAATATGAAGAATTTTGCCCTGCGATGCGGCCTGGAAAGTCAGGTGAAGGTTCTCGCAGGCGCGCTTTCAGGCGGAATGGAATTTCCGGAAGAAAAGCTGGTCATACTCTGCGACAAAGATATCTTTGTGACGGTAAAGCAGAAAAAGGCTCGAAAGGAAGCCGGGGAACACCGGGGAATCAAAGCCTTTTCCGATATTCGCAAAGGTGATTATGTGGTTCACGAGAACCATGGAATTGGAAAGTTTCTGGGTGTAACCCAGCTGGATGTTCAGGATGTCAAAAAAGATTATCTGAAAATCAAATACGCGGGGGAAGATATTCTCTACGTGCCGGTAGAGCAGATGGATATCATCCAGAAGTACATCGGCGCTGAGGATGGTGCCCCAAAGATAAACAAACTCGCAGGAAGTGAATGGAAAAAAACCAAATTGCGTGCCAAGCAGGCTGTACAAGAGTTGGCTAAAGATCTGCTTGCACTTTCAGCAGCAAGGCAGATGGAAGAGGGCTATGCCTTCTCCGGCGACAACCTGTGGCAGCGTGAATTTGAAGATCTTTTCCCCTATGAGGAAACACCGGATCAGCTGCGCTCTATTCGAGAAATTAAAAAGGACATGGAGAAACCCCTTCCTATGGATCGGTTGCTCTGCGGCGACGTGGGTTACGGGAAGACAGAAGTGGCTGCTCGTGCGGTGTTCAAAAGCGTTGCTGACGGTAAGCAGGCAGCTATTTTGGTGCCGACTACCCTGCTTGCAAACCAGCATTACTATACCTTTAAAGAACGGTTTGCCGCCTTTCCCTTTAAGATTGATGTACTTTCCCGGTTCCGGACGGATGCACAGCAGTCTGAGATCATACGTAAAGTGAAAAAAGGTGAAGTGGACGTATTGATAGGCACCCACAGACTTCTGTCCAAGGATGTTGCTTTCAAAGACCTGGGACTGCTGGTCATCGACGAAGAGCAGCGTTTCGGTGTTCAGCATAAAGAAAAAATCAAACAGTTGCGAAAAAATGTAGATGTTCTAACCCTTTCCGCCACGCCCATCCCCAGAACTCTCCATATGTCCCTCATCGGCATACGGGATATGAGCCTCATTGAAGAGCCTCCCGAGGAACGCTACCCCGTCCAGACCTACGTCATGGAGCAGGAGGATGGTGTACTGAAGGAAGCCATTGAACGGGAGCTTGATCGGGGAGGTCAGGTCTACGTGGTCTATAACAGGGTCAGGGGGATCCAGAAAATCGCTGCTCACATTCGCGATATAGTGCCTCAGGCATCCGTCGTCGCCGCCCATGGGCAAATGGATGAAAAACAGCTTGAGGACATCATGTTGCAATTTGTGAACAATGAATCCAACGTCCTGGTCTCTACCACTATCATCGAATCAGGGCTGGACATTCCTAATGCAAACACTATGATTATACTGGATGCGGACCGATTGGGTCTATCTCAGCTCTATCAGCTCCGGGGCAGAGTCGGGCGCTCCAATCGCATGGCCTACGCATATCTCATGTATCAGAAGAACAAAGTGTTATCGGAGCAGGCAGAAAAGCGACTGCGGTCCATTCGTGAGTTTACGGAATTTGGCGCGGGTTTTCACATCGCTATGCGGGACCTGGAGATTCGGGGCACCGGAAACTTACTGGGGACGGAGCAGCACGGCCACATGCTGACCATCGGCTACGAACTTTACTGCAAGTTGGTTGAGGATGCAGTGAGGGAATTGTCAGGCGGTCAGGCGCAAGCAAAGGATGCCATGGAAATCAGCATCGAACTTCCTGTGGAGGCACATATACCCGGTGATTATATCTCCGATGAACTGGTAAAACTTCAAATGTACAAGAAAATCGCATCCATACGCGACGAGAGGGACCGAAGCGAGGTTATCGATGAGCTCTTAGATCGATTCGGCGAGATTCCAAAGGAAACCCTCAATCTTATCGAGATTGCCCGGATAAAGGCCATGGCAGAGAGAAGCGGCATTTCCAGAGTTCGTAGGGAGCAGAAAAAGCTGATGTTTGATTTTCATAATATGGCAAACCTGAATCCCCAGAAGATTGCCGACGTGGTCTCCGTATACGGTATGAACTTGCTGGTTCATGGAGGAACGCAGCCGTATATAAAATTAAATCCGGGAAGCAATAATTGGCTGAGTGAAGCTACGGAGTTTTTGACAAAGCTCACACAATAACGTATAATTGAAATGTTAATCACTTAGAAAAATGAAGGAGAAGGACACAAATGAATGGAAAGAAGATCCTAACCCTCTTGCTGGCTGCCATCATGATTTTTACTCTGGTCGCTTGCGCTGAGAAAGAAGAACCATCCGGAGACGATCCTGTAGCAAAGGTAGGCGAAACTATAATCACGGAGGACCAGTTAAATCAATACACTAATTTATATACTTTCTTGCAGGGAATTGATCTGAATGCAGCCTCGGCTGAAGATTTGCAGTACATCAAATCTCTGGTTTTGGAAGACTACATCTCACTGGTTATCATAAAACAGGAATACGTAGACGATCCGGAAGCACTTCCTGAGGACTACGAAACTGCGGCAGACGAGTTCGTCGTCAAAGTGGGCGAGCAGGAGCAGGCTGCAGCCTATATGAAAGAGAAGAAAATTACCGATGAATACCTGAAAGAATTCTACATCGACCAGTATTACAGCATGGCTTTCTTCAACGACTTAACTGCCGGAATCGAAGAAGTGGCAGAAGAGGATGCAAAAGCGTATTTTGATGAGAATCCCGATCAGTTTGTCATCGACGAAGTGACTGCCAGCCACATTCTGGTAAAGGAAGAAGAGCTTGCAGAAGAGATTCTCGAGGAACTGAAGAACGGCGGCGATTTTGCTGAACTGGCCAAGGAACACAGCATTGATGGAAGCGCTGCTCAGGGAGGCACTCTTGGCACTTTCGGAAGAGGAGCAATGGTTCCGGAATTTGAAGAAGCCGCCTTTGCGCTGAAGCCCGGTGAAATAAGTGATCTGGTACAGAGTCAATTTGGCTATCACATTATCAAGGTCACGGATAAGGAACAGGGCAATGAAACATTTGCGAATGAAAAGGAAAACATTATAGCTTTTCTGAATGATACGGCTATCCGGGAAGCCTACACCGCTAGAATAAAAGAATTGCGCGAGCAATATGGCGTGGAATATATGAAGGAACAGGAATAAGGAATCACAATAAAAAGGCCGCTCATCGCGGCCTTTTATATTTCTGGCAGGGGACGTTTCGTTTGGTGGCAAACGAAACGTCCCCCTGCCACCTATATCATAATCTGGATGCCAGAAGCTTGGCCAATTCAATTAAGTGGGCCTCTGTAACTATCGCACCTGGATCCTGGGAGAGGGTCTGGGTCATAATGCTGTAGTCTCCCTTTGCAAAGGTCAGACGATATGGCGCATCAGGTATTGCGATGGCCGCTCGATCTCCTACCTCCGGCACATCCGTGTAGTACTCCTGGTTCCCGCCTACTTCTTCGTCATAAAAACCCATGCTGTAAAAGCGGACTTCGTATGCAATCTCTTCTCCATATAAAAACTGTAGCATCAGAGGTTCTTCATTTAGTGTCAGTCCGGATATGCCAGTAATTTCCTCCACTTCCTCCACTGTCAGATATTCAGCGTAGCTAATGCCCGGTTCATCACCGGAAGGGGACTGGGTTTCCGATTCAGAGATTTCTGTATCATCTGTCCCAGGAAGCGTTTGGGAATCAGAACCGCCACCACACCCAGCCATGGTTATGGCAAGTAAAAAAACCAGTAATAGAATTCCTTTCGTTTTCATAACTTTTTCCGTCCTTTCACAAATTAAACATTTTACGAAACAATAACATAAAACTAGTAAAAAATAGTTGTCAAAGGTAACGGCATCCCAGCGAGAAAGATATACAACTAGAGTCTATAGAGAAATTCTGATAAGTAGAAGCTACAAGTGACGCCTAATTGTAGAATAGCAGTATCTTCCTTATATATCAAGAATAAATACTATAGATTGACGTAGCGAGCAAAATTTCAAGTTGTACGAACATTACTGCCAAATCGGCTTCAAAGTGTGCAAAAAATCCAGTTGTACGCCAAATGTGAAAGAAATAATCCGATAAATCTACGTACAAACCGAAAATTTGCACAGAACATCCTAAAAACTGGATATTTACACCGAGAAAGAACCGTATTACTTGAAAATTTGCACAGATAGGCCCGGAAATCTGCATCCAAATCAGTTGAGATGGTATGGCAAACAAAACGTCCCGTTGCCACCCTATTTAAATATTTAAAATGGTGCTGTGCATATTCCACCGCTATTGGAAAATAATAATGGCAACACAACATATGCAATTTAGAAAACAAGAGAGGAAGAGTGCAGATATGAAGGCGACAGGAATCGTAAGAAGAATTGATGATTTGGGCCGTGTGGTCATACCCAAGGAAATTAGGCGCACCATGCGGATCAGAGAAGGCGATCCCTTGGAAATCTACACGGATAGAGAGGGCGGAGTTATTCTTAAGAAGTATTCACCCATAAGTGAGTTGAACGAGTTTGCCGGAGAGTTCATCGAATCTGCCTACAGCATTTTAGGTGATTCAGCCATCGTTACGGATACAGATCAAGTTGTAGCCGTATCGGGAGGCTCTAAAAGAGAATATTTAGATAAGAGAATCAGTCCTGAGGTGGAGAAGATTATCCAGGGCAAAAGCATTAAGCTCATGTATGATGCAGAAGCGGTGCAAGCGATTACCAATGAAGAAAGCGAAAACCGTGACTACAAGTCTCAGGTCATCGTGCCGATTATATCTCAGGGTGACCCCATTGGTTCCGTTATCTTTTTCAGCAGAGACCAGGAACACAAGCTGGGAGAGATGGAGATAAAGACTGCAGAAATAGCAGCGCATTTTTTGGCCAAGCAGATGGATAATTAATAGGGTCAGTCCCTTATAACATGGACAAAGAACCGCCTAGATTTAGGCGGTTTTCGTTATTTCGTTCCGGGTGCAGGGTTGTAGATTTTTACAGTTGCCTGTGCTATACTATGCTGAACGGAGGTGGTTTCCATGCTTTTCAAGAACATTACAGTTTTAGATGAAGACCTCAATATACAGAAGGCCATGTATGTAGGTACTAAGGGTGACCGAATCGCATATATTGGCAACAGCATGCCAAAGGTCGGGTACGGGGAAGTACTTGACGGCACCGGTAAGTTGCTGATGAGTGGTTTTTTTAACTCACACGCACACACGCCCATGACACTGATGAGAGGCTACGGAGAGAGCCTGTCACTGCAGGATTGGCTCAATAAACGTATTTTCCCCTTTGAGGCGCACTTGACGGGAGAAGATGTTTATTACGCTACGCTTCTGGGGATTGCAGAATCTCTTCGCTTTGGAATCGTATCCACCACCGACATGTATTATTTTTGCGACTTGATGGCGGAAGCCTTCATAGAAAGCGGTGCAAAAGCCAATATCGGCAGAGGAATCACCAGCTTTACCGACCAAGACCTCAAAGAACTTCCGGCTTATCAGGAATCAAAAGACCTCTATGAGCAATATAATGAAAGCGGGGATGGAAGGATCCATATCGACATGAGCCTTCACGCGGAGTATACCTCCAGTCCGAAAATTGTTGCCCAGCTGGCAGAGTTCACAAAGGAACTGGGGGCGCGGATGCATGTCCACCTTTCGGAAACAGTGGCGGAGCATGAGGGGTGTAAGGAGAAACATCAAGGCAAAACTCCCGCAAAATACTTCAATGACCTGGGGCTTTTGGACTGCAAGACTACTGCAGCCCACTGCGTCTACATTGAAGGCGATGACTTTCAAATCCTAAAGGAAAAGGAAGTCACTGTAGCCAGCAACCCGATCAGCAATCTGAAGCTTGCCAGCGGTGTCTGCAATGTACCCAAGTTGTTGGAAGAAGGGATCAATGTAGCCATCGGTACCGACAGCGTTGCCAGCAACAACAGCTTGAATTACATCGAGGAAATGAAGTTTTTCGGTTTGGTCCATAAAGAGAAATTCAGAGATCCCAGGTTGACAACGCCCAGGCAGACGATCTATGCCGGTACCCGTGCGGGAGCCCTTGGCCAGGGGAGAGAAGACTCGGGTCTTCTGAAGGATGGTATGAAAGCTGACCTCATCGTTCTGGACATTTCAGGACCTCACATGTATCCGGCTCACGACCTGGCAAACAACCTTGTATATTCCGCCTCCGGGAGTGATGTACTCCTTACCATGGTAGACGGTAACGTACTTTACAGGGAAGGCAACTTCCCCACTATAGACATGGAAAAGGTTCGCTTTGAGACGGAGCGTTCCATCCGTAGAATTATCGAGGCTTTGAAATAATGGCAGGAAAATCCTTTTTGCAGGGAGCTGTAGTGCTGGGCATTGCCGGGCTAATCATCAAAGTAATGGGTGCGGTTTTTCGCATACCTTTGGCGAATATCATCGGCGATACGGGGATGGGATATTACCAGACGGCCTATCCAGTCTACGTATTGTTGTTGACCTTGTCTACGGCAGGTGTCCCCGTGGCAATCTCCAAGATGGTCTCAGAGCGGAATGCTCTGGGTCATTCCTATGAGGCCTACCGCGTCTTTCGCATATCCTTTGCCCTTCTTTTTGCAATCGGTATCAGTTCGTCCGCCGTACTTTTCTTCGGTGCGGGAGCTATCGTAAACTATTTGGGAAATCCCGGAGCCAAAATGGCCATGATGTCCATTGCACCTGCCCTGTTTTTTGTTCCGATTATGGCGTCCTTCCGAGGTTTCTTTCAAGGCATGCAGAACATGAAGCCCACAGCCATATCCCAGATTGTTGAGCAACTCTTTCGGGTGATAATTGGATTTACGCTGGCATTTTTCCTCGTTGATCAGGGTTTAGAATATGCAGCTGCAGGAGCTTCCTTCGGTGCCACAGCAGGTGCTGTAGCCGGTCTGATTGCCGTAGGCGGCATGTTCCTGTTTTATAGGACGGGGA
>JBAYOC010000045.1:0-8094 GCA_041678465.1 Anaerovoracaceae bacterium
AGTATTGAGTTCTTTGATAGCAGTGAGTACACAAGGAAGCTGGATCTTGATTAATTCATATCCATCTTCCAGAGCTCTCTTAACCGTAATTTCTTTTCCATCTATAGCAAATTCTTTCACGTAGGTTACCTGGGGAAGACCTAATTTCTCAGCAACCTGGGGTCCTACCTGAGCCGTATCCCCGTCAATAGCCTGTCTGCCGGCGAAAATCAGATCGTAATCACCAATCTTCCTCGCTGCTGCGGCTATCGCATTTGAGGTCGCCCATGTGTCAGAGCCGCCCAGGGCTCTGTCTGAAAGCAGGATGCCTTCATCTGCACCCATAGCCATGCATTCGATGAGGAGATCTTTTGCCTGTGGAGGTCCCATCGTTACGACCGTGATGTGAGTGTCTGGATACTGGTCTTTGACCTTCAAGGCTTCTTCCAGAGCGTTTGCATCGTCATGGTTTAATATGCTGGGAACCCCTTCTCTGATTAGCGTATTCTTAACCGGGTCTATTTTTACTTCGTTTGTATCAGGAACCTGCTTTGCGCATACTATTATCTTTAATGCCATTTTTTCCTTCCTCCCTTATCCTTATTTACCGAAGATATCCGCTGCAACAACCATCTTTTGCACCTCGGAAGTACCTTCATAGATTTCCGTGATCTTGGCGTCACGCATCATTCTCTCTACCGGATAATCCTTTATGTAGCCGTAACCGCCGTGGAACTGAACTGCTTTTGTTGTTACGTACATAGCCGTTTCTGCCGCATAGAGTTTTGCCATCGCGGAGTAAGGACCATATTTCAAGTGTTTGTCTTTCATGTCTGCAGCGTTATAGATAAGCAATCTGGCAGCTTCAATACGGGTCCGCATTTCTGCCATTTCAAACTGCAGCGCCTGATACTTATTTAAGCTCTTTCCGAACTGTTTTCTGGACTTCATGTATTCTACGGTAACATCAAAGGCACCCTGTGCGATTCCCAAAGCTTGGGAAGCGATTCCGATCCGTCCGCCGTCCAAAGTGGACATGGCAATCTTGAAGCCTTCCCCTACCTGACCGAGAAGGTTTTCTTTCGGAACGATACAGTTCTGGAATACCAACTCTGTGGTGGACGAAGCGCAAATACCCATCTTGTCTTCCGTCTTTCCGATAGAAAAGCCTTCAAAGTCCTTTTCTACAATAAAGGCGCTGATTCCACCCCTGGTCCCTTTGGCTTTATCCGTCATAGCCATAACGATATAGACGTCTGCATATCCGCCGTTTGTGATGAAGACCTTGGCTCCGTTGAGCTCCCAGTGGTCACCCTTGTCAACGGCTCTTGTCTGCTGTCCACCGGCATCGGTTCCTGCGTTAGGTTCTGTAAGTCCGAAAGCTCCCAACTTCTCTCCCTTTGCTACAGGAATAAGGTATTTCTGCTTTTGCTCTTCCGTTCCGTATGCCAGCAAGGGCCAGGCACAGAGAGATGTGTGTGCTGAACAGATAACGCCTGTTGATCCACAGACTCTGGAAAGCTCTTCTACGGTAATCGCATAAGATAGATTGTCGCCACCGGTTCCACCGTACTCTTTGGGTATAGGTACGCCCAACATTCCGTACCTAGCCATCTTTTCGACGGTTTCGGTTGGGAATCTGTGTTCCTTGTCTATGTCTGCCGCGATAGGTTCGACTTCCGTCTCTGCAAACTTTCTAACCAATTTCCTTACGAATTCCTGCTCTTTTGTCAACTGAAAGTTCATATTCTCGTTGCCTCCTACACTTAAAATTAACTGGTTGTAAATAATTCTTAATGCTATTTGCTGGTTGTTGTTATTATATTAACAATTCTATATCTATTAAACCCCATTTATCGATAAAAATCAACTGTTTCTTTTCAGTTCCCAACCAAAAACAATAAGTCGATTTAATCCGAATTGTCAGACAATAATTAACCTCCCGATTATCGTCCGGTTGACAGGGAAAATCCCTGCAGTGTATAGTTAGACTGGTTGCTAAAGCAACTCTTATAACTGTAAGAAAAGCAAAAATAATTAATACAAGGAATGCAATATTATGAGGATTATTTGTATAGGAGACAGCCTGACCGAAGGTTACGGCGTCAGCCGTTTGGAAAACTGGGTAATGCTGTTAAACGAGAGAAGCGAACACGAATTTATCAACAAAGGGATCAGCGGTGACACCACCGGTGGCATGCTCTCCAGGTTTCAAAGAGACGTCTTGGAGGAAAAACCGAAGTACGTCATCATCATGGGTGGGGGCAATGATTTTATAATGGGAAACAACCCGGGGTCCGTCCGAGCTAATATTATGGCTATGGTTCACCAGGCATACCACGGCAGGATCATCCCCATCCTGGGCACAGGCTTGAGATCGGATGCCGAAACCTTTAGAAGCGATTGGGCTGAGATTGCGGACATCGCCTACTTGAATGATGCAACCTCTGCCCAGAGAGATTGGATCCTTCAATTCTGCCAGGTCTTTAAAGTGAAACACATTGATTTCTATGAAAAATTTGAAATCGGGAAATATAGTAAGAGCCTTTTATTTGATGGCCTTCATCCTTCAAAAGAAGGACACAGGATCCTAGCAAACATCGCCTACGAAGCCCTTTTCAACTAATTTTAAACCAAGGTCCGCATAACCGGATTGTTATTCTTTGATTATTGCTTGGCGGTATTGGAGTTAATTGTTATACTTGTTAACAGTAGATTTGGTTATCTTCGTGCAGTTTTTTAAAGGAGGAGGAGCATGAAAAAACATTCTACATGGTTAATTTTGTTGCTGCTGACAACTATGGTGCTGTTTGCGTTCACAGGCTGCGGAGAAGGGGAGGAGCCGGATGTTACTGATCCGGATCCTGCTGAAGTACCCGTCGAAGTACAAAGTGTCATAGATCATACGGTGAGCCTTGCAGCCAATTATGCGCTACAGCTGGATGGAGAGTGGGCAGATGAATATCTTGCCTGTCTGGATTCCGGTGAAGGTAAGGACTATGCGGGCTATGATGACTTGAAGGCAACCCTGGATCAGTTCCGAATCGAGTCCGGAGCCTATTATATCTATATCTTGACAGATATGGATCCAAACGATGAGTATTTCGAGATTACGGTTGACGGTTCGGAGGATCCCGATGACTGGATGGTTCAGTATGATGTTGAGGGTCAGTTCTTTAGAGCTCAGGACGGAGAACCCTGCGCCGCCCTCTCCGCTTGGGACAATGACGTAGATGATCCCGTATGGTCAGCCTTTGCACCTGTTTATGACAGTGACAGCAATGTGGTGGGCATACTTGGAGTGGACTATCCGGCCCCGGAAATTCTGGATTTCCCCGAATGGAACAGAGATTCAGAAAACTGGAATGGCATGGCCATTGAGTATTGATAGTAATAAAAAATAAATCGGGGCCAACAGCGCTCCGATTTATTTTTTATTATTCTATTCCATTTGTTCTCTAAGGTTTGATAGGACCTTTTTTTCTATACGAGATACCTGAACTTGAGAAATCCCTAATCTGTCAGCAATCTGTTGCTGTGTCATATCTCTAAAATAGCGTAGCACAATAACCTGGCGTTCCCGTTCCGCCAATCTTCCGATGGCGCTTTTTAAGTATATCAGATCAACCCTACGCTGCTCTGATTCTCGATACTCGCTGTCAGCCCCTGTTTCCGGGCGATCCGGATCATCCAGGCTCTCTGGAGTACTCATGGCATCGCTTGCCTCCATCAGAAGAAGAACATCCTCCACGGAAATATCCATCTGCTCGGCTAATTCACTGACTTTGGGAGATCTTCCGTGAACGTGGCAGAACTCATCGCAAGCTTTTTTCATATTTCGTACATCCTGCTTAATCTGCCTGCTAATCTTAACTCTGCCATCATCGCGCAGATATCGTTTTATCTCGCCCAAGATCATGGGAACCGCATAGGTAGAGAACATCACGTTGTATTGGGTATCAAAGCGGTCTACAGCTTTCAAAAGCCCTATAAACCCTATTTGGAGCAAGTCCTCAAACTCGTAGCCTGTCCCGATAAATTTCAAAGCGATATTTTTTACCAGACCGGTATTTTGCTCGATTAACTGCTCTCTGGCCGCCCCGTTTCCCGATTGGGCTTCTTTAATGAGGCGGTATGTATCTTCTTTTAATACAGGTTGATAGTTAGAAGCCATGTATACGATCCAGTAACTTTATTAATGTCACTTTCGTCCCTTTCCCGGGAGAAGAGTTCACCTGAACCTTATCCATAAAACTTTCCATTACTGTAAAGCCCATTCCGGATCTTTCCCTGTTATCACCGGTAGTATAGAGAGGTTCCATGGCCTTTTGAACATCTTCAATGCCGATTCCCCTGTCTTCAATGGTAATGGTGATTCTTCCGGTTTTATCAGCTTCCATCTCCAGATAAATCGGCCCCTCTTTCTCAGGGCCGTAAGCATGGAGAATGGCATTGCTCACCGCTTCAGATACAGCGGTCTTTATTTCTGTTAATTCCTCCACGGTAGGGTCCAGAGGCGCTGTGAATACGGCGGCGATATTTCTGGCAAGCGCTTCGTTTTCTGATCGACAAAGCATTTCCAGCCTTATTCTGTTTAGGCGTTCCATATCTCTCCCTCCCCTCTTTCGTCTAAAGCTGCTACTGCTTCTTCCCTGGACACAAAGCATCGGGCAATGGTGTATATCCCTGCCAGATCCAATATCCTTGTTATATATTCGCTGCAGCCTACGACTGCTATTTTGCCTTTTCGCTCACGTGTTTTGTTATAGCGCCCCATGATAAGTCCTACTCCGGAGCTGTCCATAAAAGTCACTCCTTCAAAGGAGAGAATGATGTGCTTTGCCTGAAAAGTGTCATAGGTGCGATCGATGTTATCTCGAGTTTCTTCCGAGCTGTGGTGATCTAATTCACCGGAAAGTACCACGATGAGAATATCATCAATCATCTCAAACGTTATTTCCATATAAAAACCCCCCTTATCCTTCCTCTAATTATACATAGGTCAGGGGGGCTTGTCTTTAGGAGATTCTGGTGAAAAGAGTCTCTTTTTGTCGCCTACACGGGACGTATCGTTACGGTTTCCTTTCCTTCCAAAGCGGTTTCGATGAGGCCTTCCATATCAAGCCTGCTCTCGGATTCCATAATTGCAAGAAGTTTTGGTTTGGTCTTGGGATGCTTAGGCAGAAATACCGTGCAACAGTCCTCATATGGAAGGATGGAGATATCATAGGTGCCTATTTTCCTGGCCATATCCATGATTTCCACCTTGTCCATTCCAATTAGCGGGCGCATTACCGGCAGCTTAGTAGCAGCATCTGTGACCACTAAAGCCTCCGCTGTCTGGCTGGCTACTTGTCCCAAGTTTTCCCCGGTAATCAACATGAGAGATCCTGTATCCGCCGCTACTCTCTCTGCAATTTTCATCATGAAGCGCCGAACCAAAATGGTCATCTCTTCCTCGGGACAATTCTCCACGATCTGTTCTTGTATGGGCAACAGATTAATGCTGTGTATTTTTATATTGCCACAGTACTGGGTGAGTACCTGTGCCAGATCCTTCACCTTTTCCCAGGCTCTATCGCTGGTATACGGATAGGAATGAAAGTGAATCGCTTCAATATACATGCCTCTTTTCGCCATAAGAAAAGCAGCTACGGGACTGTCGATTCCACCGGAGAGCAGGATTAGCCCTTTTCCGTTTGTACCTAGAGGTAGCCCTCCCAGAGTGGAAACCTTCTGTTCGTATAGAAAGCTTCTTTCTCTTCGAACATGGATATGGAGTCTGCACTCCGGTTGGTGGACGTCGACCTTGAGAACTCTGCAGCCAATCAGGATCTTTGCACCGATTTGTCTTGCGATGTCAGGCGATTGAATGGGGAAGTTTTTATCCGATCGTTTGGCTTCCACTTTGAAGGTTCGAATCCCCTTCTCTTCTATGAGCTGCTTCATATAGGCAACAGCGGCTTGTTCTATGGCCTCCATGTCGGACTCCACTTCTATAGCCGGACTGATCGAAGCCACCCCGAACACTTTTGAAATCTCACCGATTACAGTGTCCCGGGAAATATCCTTAATAGTGCGTACCACAATAAGGCCGTCTTCACGACGAATTTCGATTCCCTTATGTTTCTTCAACACCTTCCGGATGCGCTCTACCAACATTCTTTCAAAATATGGTTTATTCATACCCTTCAGAGCAACTTCACCGCATCTGACGATGTATATGTTTCTATCTTCCACTCTTGGCTCCTTTCAAATCGTACGCATTGTGAGACAATGCGGACATCTTCCCCTACAAAAGGTGAGGATTAACGTTGCCGTTGTGTTAATTTCCTCATGGACAAAACCGCCTTTTTTAATTCTATTAAAACAAAGTCCATTTGCTCAACTGTATTGAATTCGCTGAAGCTGAAGCGGATTGCGCTGTCTATGACCGGGGCGGCGAGGCCCGCTGCCGACAGTACGCGGCTTCCCTTTTTCGCGGATGAGCAGGCGGCACCGGTGGACACGTAGATGTCCTGCTGCTCCAGGAAGTGGAGCAGTACCTCGCCCCGACATCCCAAGAAACTTACATTTAAAATTCCGGGGCTGGACAGAGGGGTTCCTGCTGATTGTTCCTCTGTAAAAACCCCTTCCGGGCTGTTGATTGTGATGTCGGGAATTTCCGCCTTAATCCCTTCTAAGAGATAGGTCCTCACTTTCGCCATTGTCCGAATCCGATTACTAAGGTTGCCGTGCATCATTTCCGCAGCCAGGCCGAAACCGACTATTGCCGGTGTGTTTTCCGTGCCGGACCGGATTCCCTTCTCCTGGCCTCCTCCGTAAATGAGGGGCTCGATGTGAACACCTTTTTTTATATAGATTGACCCGATTCCCTTCGGTCCGTGTATTTTATGACCACTTACCGTCATGAGATCCGCCTTCCATTTATCCGGATCCGTCTCCATCTTTCCATAAGCTTGAACCGCATCGGTGTGAAACAGAATATCTCCTCTCGACTTGACTAGATTCCCGATCTCTTCAACGGGCTCTACAGTACCCAACTCATTGTTTACTGCCATGATTGTCACCAGGATTGTCGAGTCGTCCAGCTTCTCCTCAAGCTGATCTATGTCGATGAGGCCTTTGCTGTCGCTTTGGATGTATACTACTTGTACACCGATTGCCTCTAATCTCTTGCATGCTTCTATCACTGCCGGATGTTCCACCTCTGAAGTGATGATTTTATTCCCTCTGCGCTTCCTTGCATTGAAAGCACCAAAAATAGCCATGTTATCCGCTTCCGTACCGCTGCCGGTGAAGTAGATTTCTTCATCCTTCACATACAAAGAAGAAGCAATTCCCTTCCGCGCTTCTTTCACTGCCTGTTCCGCTGTCATACCCATGCGATGTAGAGAGGAGGGGTTGCCAAAGTCCTCCTCCATCAATCGGGTCATCTTGTGCGTCACCTGGTCGTATTGCTTGGTTGTTGCGCTGTTATCTAAATATACAAACATTGTTATCTCTTCTCTTTTATCTCGATTGTATCCCGAAAAATCATATTTAATTATTATACAACCAACACTGCACCTCTGCAAGGATTCGTTCAAACCTGGTAGTGCCGTGATCGTTAGGTTACAGTTCACACCCGGTCCCATGTTTGGAAAATGAGCAAAATTTCAAGTAATACGTTGATATTTGAATTTTAGAGCTAAACCTGTGCAAAACTTTGAGTAGTACGAGGATATTTGGAATAAAATGCTGTTTTGGTGCAAAATTTCAACTAATACGGTGATTTTTCAAATAAATTTACGTACTACTTGAGTTTTTGAACACTTGACCATAAGAATCAGTTTATGCTAACCATATCCAACGGCCATGGAGTCCTCTCTGATTTGCCAGCTTTCAATTCGTTCAGTCTATATGATTCGTGTCATGGTTATAACTAAACTTTTTTATAGTAATATTTGCTAATCCGGAATACGTTTTCTCTGCAACGGGAATTGCAGCATTTCTGGGTCTCAATCGTTAATGAATAGAGGTCTGTCCCCCTGGGGGCAAAAGCAACCATGGGGTCTGTCCCCCTGGGGGCAAAAGCAGCCACGGGGTCTGTCCCCCTGGGGGCAAAAGCAACCA
>JBAYOC010000046.1:0-7947 GCA_041678465.1 Anaerovoracaceae bacterium
AGTTCTGCTGAGTCTTCAATCACGACAATTCTTTCTTCATGAGGAATATATCCGGTCAGGACATTTAATAAGGTAGTCTTGCCTGAGCTGGTTCCGCCGGAAAGAAATATATTAGCGCCGGAAACTACGAGCTTTTCCAAAAATACAGCCGCTTCAGGGCTGAGGGTGCTCCATTCCAATAAATCCTTCATAGTTATGCTCTGTTTCGGGAATCGGCGGATGGATAATATGGGGCCATTGAGAGCTACATTTCGACTGACCACATGGATTCTCGACCCGTCCTCCATCCTGGCATCGAGGATGGGGTTTAAATCGTTGATCTCCCTATGTACCTTTCCTGCTAATCGGTGAATGATGTCTTCCAGTTCCTCAACTGTTTCAAAGTGCTGATTTAAGCGCTGGATCCTACCACCCCGCTCTATGAATATGGCATCGGGGCCATTCACCATGATTTCGCTCACTTCCTGATCGTCAGCGAAGCTCTGAAGTAGTCCCAATTCCTTGCGGGTAGCATTAAATACGCCCTGCACCATTTCTGACTTTTTAGGAAATGAACATTGCTCCGACCTGCTGTCATACAATACAAACTCTTCGATAAGCTCCAGGACCTGTGAATCCGTAAGTTTTTCTTCCCGGCTGTTTATCACAGCCCGGACAGCTTCCGTAATTTCTTTTAGGCTGCTTACGGTATCATAATTCGGTCGCAAGTTCATCTGCAATTTTCTTCACCCCCAATCCAAAGCAGCGATGAAGACCAATGTTGATATTTGATTCTGCTACTTGAAAGCTTTCCTGGTCATTTTCCAGATAGAATCTGTTGGGATCCATTGTTTCCTCGTCCTTGGGCATCCACTTGTTTGTCACCTGATAAATCCGATCCTGTATTTCCTCAAAGACTTCTAAAGGTATATTAGATATGAATTTATGATTTTTCATAAGGGATAGCGGCTGACCATCATCAATGAGTAGGATTTTGGAGCAAAGAAGCATCAATTGCCAGGTTCCATCAGATACCAGTCCACAAAAATCAATAATGACGTAACGAAATCGTCCGGAAGTGCATATAGAGTCCATAAACTGCATTTGCTGCTCCCGGGAAAGTTCTGCTAATTCATTGATTGCTTTCGATGGTCTGAATGCGCTAAGCCCATAAGTATCTGATATAAGGAATCCATCGATAAAGGAAGACGACGCTTCTTTTTCGGTGGCAAAAAGATAATAGAGGTATTCGCTGATGGATGCACGTCCTTCATCCACAGGTATGTAGACGGGGGTGGATTCCGTTCTTTCATAAGAAAGGTACAAAGCGTCTCTTTTGTCCAAAGAAGTCAACTCGCGACCAACAGCAATGGCAATGCTGCTAGTGCCAACTCCTCCTGCACTTGAGGTAACGCCGATGACTCTCGTCTTGTGGTCACTCAGAAAGGTTCGGCTTTTTCCCGTAACCCTAGCATAGGCGAGCTGAATCTCAGAGTTGATTCTCTCCAGACCTCCATATTTATATATGTACCCTTCTATATGCCACCGGGAAGGTGTCTCACAGAGCCCAATCATCCTTTCCCGGTTTTCCGCTTCTAAACGGTCTGCTTCTTCCTTCCATTGCTGATCAAGAAGAATCAGATCGTAATTCTTATGTGCCGCTTCAGTCACGGCGCCATGGAAGGTCAATTCTTCCTCCGTTAGCGTAATTGAATAGATAGAATCCTTAGCCGCCAGCGCTAAGCTAATGGCAGAGGCGTATTCTTTATCCTTATGAAATATCAGTAAGTTTATCCGGCCCATAATGTCACCACATGTTATTTATTATTATGATTACTATTTATTTACATTTATGATAACATGTGTTCCATTTATTTACAACTGATAATCGTCGACATTTTTCGACATCCGGAGATACAACTTACTCTTCTTCTTCAGCAATCATAGCTTTAAGTTTATCCAATGCGTCTTTTAAGCCTCCTACCTGATTGATTAGACCAATCTCCACAGCTTCCTTTCCATAGAGAATCGTGCCGACATCATTAGCCATATTTCCTGTTGCATTCATATACCGGTTCACCGTATCGTGATCTGCATGTGAGGTTCGTACGATAAAATCTACCACTCTGTCCTGCATTCTCTTAAAGTATTCATAGGTCTGTTGTGCCCCGATGATCAATCCCGTCATGCGTATAGGATGCATAGTCATCGTTGCGCTTTCCGCAATAAAGGAGTATTTGCTGGCCGTAGCAAGGGGAATGCCGATGCTGTGACCGCCACCTAACACCAGAGAGACAGTGGGTTTGGTTAATGTGGCCGTAAGTTCAGCAATTGCAAGGCCTGCTTCCACATCTCCTCCAACGGTGTTCAGTATAGTAAGCAAACCTTTAATATGCTTGTTCTCTTCTACTGCAACAAGTTGCGGGATAATGTTTTCGTATTTAGTTGTTTTGTCCTGGGGTGGCAGTACGGAGTGTCCTTCTATGCTGCCGATCACAGTCAAATATTGAATATTGCTGCGAAAATCAAAAGCGTTGTTAATTACACCAAAATCATCTATCGTTTTCTTGACCTCTGAGGATTCCTCCTCCGGCTTTGTTTTTTCTTCTTTCTTAACCGGCTCTTTCTCCTTCATAACTTTTCCTTTCTGCAGTCTGCATGAAATATAGTTTGTACTAATATACTTTAGTATCATTTACTATCATTTGACCTTTAGGAGGAAATTATGCGATTATCAGATTTAGGAGAAAAAGAAATTATCAACATCGCCGATGGAAGCCGCTATGGTGATCTTTACAATGCGGAGCTCATGTTTGAAGAGAGAACGGGAAAAATTCGTGTCATTTTGGCACCCGAACATAAAGGGCGGATCAGTTTCGGCGGCGTACGAGATTACACTCAATTACCATGGGATTGTGTGAAAAAAATCGGAGAGGATATCATAATCGTCGATACTACAGTCTGATGAAATTATTCAACGGTTGCAATTTTGAGCCCGATAATACCTATCAATATCAACCCTATGCAAATCAATCTCATATAATCAGCCGGCTCTTTGAATAGAATGATCCCCAGTATCACAGTACCAACGGCTCCTATTCCTGTCCAGATGGCATATGCCGTTCCCAAGGGGAGATCTTTTAATGCCAAAGACAAGAAATAGAAACTTGCTATCATCCCAATTACCGTAAATATACTCGGAAAGAGCTTTGTAAACCCCTCAGAATACTTTAGACCTACAGCCCAAAAGACTTCTAAAAGCCCCGCTATGATTAACAGGATCCATTTCATTTTTTTTACTCCTTACATTAAAACGGCCCGGGAGACATTTGTACTATCTCCCAGGCTTTTATCCTTCCGTGAACACAGCTAAACTGTGCGTTTTATCTCGGACCAGACCAGCTGTGCAAGCAAAACTGCGGAACCCTATAAAACTTTACCTTATTCATTCTACTCAGTAGAATAACACATACTGACTTCTAAGCCAAGTGTTTTCAACTAAGCTCTTTCTTTGCCAACTAAAATTATACTCTAAGTTTCTATAATGGGATTTTTACACGAGTGAAACAGCAGTTCATGGAAGGCCTCCCCTTTTATTGATTCAGATTTCGATCCGTACCAATAGTTTTTGTTCACGCCCCCGGCTGTGCAGAATTTCAATTAATATGTGGATAATCGTAATACTTTGCTATTTATCGGCTAAATCTGTGCAGAATTTCAATTAGTATGTGGATAATAAGAATAAACTCACATATTAATTGAAATTCTGCTCACTCTGGCTATCGGTATTGATTTTCCCAGTGGGCAGCAGTTCACGTAGTAACGTATTCATAGGTTCGAACTCCTTTGTACGGATTTGGATTCGTTTACCTAGTCGGGTTGCGAGATTATAGGAAAAATCCTTACAAGCCTCCTTGTCGTACAGTTGAATTGTGCTCAAATGCAGTACTTCAATACTCTGCCTTTTGAGGATTGCCGATCTCACTGCATCCTTTCCCTGCTCTGAAGGACTGCTGTGATGAGCAAAGCTCTCATACTCAACGGCTACCTTAACCTTTTTATAATATAAGTCTGCAAAGCAACGCTTCTGTCCAAGGCGTTTAGCCGCTTCATCTTTGAGTTTAATCTCATGATTGAAAACAGCACCACTTAGTCCATAACCTCCCAAGACATTTGGAAGTGAAAGAATCATAAAGGCAACCGATTCCATGACCGAAGCGGAGCCATCTCAATGTATTTTACAGCTCGTAAAGCTTTACGGTACCCACGGTGGCCTGGTGTTTTAGCGAGAAATGCTATAAGTTTACGCTTGGTCGTAATTGCCTTAGAGGATTCCCCCGGCGGATGCGAACAAAGCTGCAATCCGAGCAATATTAGCCTATGTATATCCAATCTGCTCGCAAGCTGAAGGAAAACCAATTCCGGTGCCGCGATCATAATGCCGTTTTTTGATACTACAGCACCGGGAGGCAGAGTAAGTTCACATAAATATGTAGCTCGATTCTTTTTAACGAACTGGGAGCTTCGTTTCGTAACTGTAAAATCTGTTGTGCCTCTATTGCGGATCTCAGCGCCAAGCACAACTTCAATATATGGAATATTCCAATAGGTAACCGCTGTATAGTGGCTTAAATATGATTTCATATTAAAATTATACCGAATTCGGTGTTACATTTCAACTCATTTGGTTATATTTAACATTTTGTTTGTTATGGCGGCACAATCGGTGTCCTACGGCATCTCCACCACATTTCCCTTAGGTGTTTGTTTACAGTCATCAGGCGCGGCTGTGCAGAATTTCAATTAATATGTGGGTAATCGTAATATTTTGCTACTTATCGGCTAAATCTGTGCAGAATTTCAATTAGTATGTGGATAATGAAAATAAATTCACAGATTAATTGAAATTCTGCACACCCTGCCGGGAAATGGCATTGGCTTAGTCGTAGTGTACCGGGCATGCCGGGTATTACTAAACATGCCAGATCCACCTGGAATGCGGGTGCTCCTGTGGTTCCTCCTGCAGGTGAAGTTGCAAGGAAGTTATTTGCTGCAGCTAATGCCTCAATTGCAAAGGTGCAAATTTCAACATTTGATGTTCCAAATTCAGGACATTTAGATTGGCAACTAAAATTTTATAATAAAGGGGCTTCTGAACAAGTTGATTGCCATTTAAGCCCCATGATATCGAGCACAGACCATGCATTTTGAGTCCTATATCATTTGAATGTAATGCTGTTTCCTTTTCTTGCTTATGTCATCCACTGATTGGACTTCGGGCTTTCCGCAGCAGGTGATGCCTTCTTTAATATCTACATCTGCATCTATGGAAATGGGAATTTCTACACAAATAAGCTGAGTGAGCGTATAATTATATTTTTGATTCGATACGGAGACAGAGTCATAATCAGAGTTCTCACAGCAGTAATCGTCGTAACCACTTTCATAATCGCAATGAAATTGGTTATGCCAACAGCGATCATAATTCCAACATTTTCGATCACAGCATCCGCAATCATAGTAATCCTTGTCACTACAGAAAGAACTCGGTTTTATACAAGAATCCAGACAGGATACTTTTGGGGTTCCATGCCTTACATCCGGTATAATGCTAACCTGGGCCTGCACTTTTACTAATTGACGAATAAGGTTTTCCTTTTCGCATTTATTATTTTGATTATCCATGAAAATCTCCTTCCATTAAGCATTATATGAAAAATAAAGATTAAGGCTACATAACAAACCTTAATTTGGGAGAAAGATGTGCAGAATTTCAATTAGTATGTGGATAAATGTTATATAATGTAAATTATCATCGGAATATGTGCAGAATTTCAATTAGTATGTGGATAATTGAAATGAACTCACATATTAACTGAAATTTTGCACACTCGGCCGGAGGGAAATGGTCTTGGGCACCGCATAAACAAGTGCGACAGGAGAAGCCCCCTGCCGCACAAAACTACTATTTTCGCTTAAACACTATACTATTTCTTGCTCTTGATCACTGCCTGAGCCGCCGACAGCCTTGCGATAGGCACACGGAACGGTGAGCAGGATACATAGTGCAGTCCTACGTTGTGGAAGAACTCTACCGATGCGGGATCGCCACCATGCTCTCCGCAGATACCCAGTTTGATGTCCGGTCTGGTTTTCCGGCTTAATTCCACTGACATCTGCACAAGTTTGCCTACACCGTTCTGGTCGAGTCTTGCAAATGGGTCGCTTTCATAGATCTTCTTCTCATAATAAGACTCCAGGAAACCACCGGCGTCATCTCTGCTAAATCCAAAGGTCATCTGGGTCAGGTCATTGGTACCGAAGGAGAAAAACTCTGCTTCTGTGGCAATTTCATCGGCAGTTAAAGCTGCTCTTGGAATCTCCAGCATAGTTCCTACCATGTATTTCAAATCAATACCTGACTTTTCGATGAGAGCATCTGCAGTTTCCACTACAATGTTCCTTACATAAGCCAGTTCCTTGACTTCTCCTACCAAGGGAATCATGATCTCGGGCACCATCTTCCACTCAGGATGTTTTTTCTGTACATTTATAGCCGCTTCAATGACTGCAGTGGTCTGCATCTCGGCAATCTCCGGATAGGAAACCGTGAGACGGCAGCCCCTGTGACCCATCATGGGGTTGAATTCGTGAAGTGAAGTGATAACAGCTTTCAGCGCTGCAACTTCCATCTTCATTTCTCCTGCGAGAGCTACGATGTCATCTTCCTCTGTGGGCAGGAACTCGTGAAGCGGCGGATCCAAGAAGCGAATGGTAACCGGTAGTCCTTCCATAGCCTCATAAATGCCCTCAAAATCACTCCTCTGCATGGGAAGTAGCTTAGCCAGTGCCGCTCGCCTCTGCTCTTCTGTCTTAGAAACGATCATCTCACGCATTGCTGCAATCCTGGTGGAATCGAAGAACATGTGCTCTGTACGGCAGAGCCCGATACCTTCCGCTCCGAACTTCCTAGCTTGAGCAGCATCGAAAGGTGTGTCTGCGTTTGTCCTAACCTTCATGGTCCTGATTTCATCCGCCCATGTCATCAGTCTGTCAAAGTCGCCGGAAATGGTGGCTTCCACTGTGGCGATGGCCGCTCCGTATATGTTGCCGGTAGATCCGTCCAGGGATATGAAATCGCCTTGTTTGAATTCGCTACCGCCCAATGTAAATGATTTAGAAGATTCATCGATGCTAATTTCACTGCATCCGGAAACACAGCAGGTGCCCATTCCTCTAGCTACGACAGCCGCATGGGATGTCATACCGCCACGGACTGTGAGGATACCTTGTGAATGGTGCATTCCTTCAATGTCTTCCGGAGAAGTCTCAAGCCTCACCAAAATCACCTTGGAACCGTTTTTACCCCATTCGGCGGCGTCGTCAGCGGTAAAGACTACCTGACCGCAGGCAGCTCCCGGTGAAGCGGGCAAGCCTGATCCGATGGGTTTTGCAGCCTTCAATGCTGCTTCATCGAACTGAGGATGCAACAGGGCATCCAACTGCTTTGGATCGATCATAGCAACAGCCTGTGTAGATGTAATCAATCCCTCATCTACCAGGTCGCAGGCGATCTTCAGAGCAGCGGCTGCTGTTCTCTTGCCGTTTCTTGTCTGCAACATGTACAGCTTGCCTTCTTCGATGGTAAACTCCATGTCCTGCATATCCTTGTAATGTTTTTCCAAGGTGTATACGATTTTATAAAACTCATCATACGCTTCGGGATTGATCTCCTTGAGATGATCGATAGTCTGTGGAGTCCGGATACCGGCTACCACATCTTCCCCCTGTGCATTCATGAGGAATTCACCATACAGCTTCGCTTCTCCCGTGGCCGGGTTTCTTGAGAAAGCAACTCCGGTACCGGATGTGTCTCCCATGTTTCCAAAGACCATGGCTTGAATGTTGACAGCGGTACCCCAGGAGGAAGGAATATCGTTCATCCTTCTGTAATAGATGGCTCTTGGA
>JBAYOC010000047.1:0-7942 GCA_041678465.1 Anaerovoracaceae bacterium
CTCTTTCCATCTACAAAGATTGTAGATTTTCTTAGAGCTATTTTATCCGCCTTTCCGGTTGAGGCAACTTTTTCTATGACCTCCCTTACTGAACGGGCTTCCACCTGCATGGACGAGATACCGCTATCCAGGCTTACCACGCCGAAAAGTTTAACCGTTACCATTTTGGGAACCCTCCAGTCTGAGCTTTTTCAATGTTTTCACGGTAGGAATCCCTTTTTCGTTCCACCCCCGGGCTTTATAATACACAGACTTCATGATCGAAAGGGGCACGACTGTCTTTGTATCGCTTTCAATTTGAGGGGTCTGCGTCAGTCTTTCGGGCAGGGTGTCGGCCTCTGCATCCACGCCAAACCTGTTGTTGATGGATCTCTCAAGGGTATAGCCTCTTTCCCCGGCCCTCATGTATTGTCCGAACCTCATCTTCATGCCTGTGACGTATTCAAAGCTCTTCGTCTCGGGAAATACGGGCAAATGTAACTGCAGGGCCAGTGGAAACTTATTCATAACCCTCACCCCTCCCCCCAGGTAGGGCAGTATAGCGTTCACCGCCTTCACATAGAAGGAATTAGGATTTTTGATCAAGGGACCCGGAAACATGGCATAAGATATAAAAAGACACTGGCCGGTAGCGGAAAGCATCTCCAGAAGATTCTGCAGCATTACAGTCAGGTCCGGCTTGCCGTGTTTCGTTTGGGGGTTGATTGCAAGCCCTAGCCCTTCTAAGAACACAGCGTACCCACCATTAAGATGACAGCCGCCCCTGTTGGATACTGCATATCCCAGTCCCTGGCCTACCGCCCTTCTCGGTTCATAGGCGGAAAGCTCCATTCCTTTGGTGTTTATGGCGAACTCTTTGCCTCCATACTTGTCACTGAGCCATCTGGAGCCCTCAGCCAGTTCATCGCCGATGCCGCGCCGGTGGGCGATGTCCTCCCAAAGCCGGGAAATCTCCTCTGTCTCTCCAAACTTGAGTCCGTTATTCCAGAGTCCCTTTTCGCAAGCCTCCATAGCATAGGCCAGTGTAGAGGCTGCAGAAATCGTATCCATGCCCAGTTCGTCCAGTTCATAGTTCCATCGCAAAACCAGCTCCAGATTGTTATTGAGGATTCCTGCTCCCAGAAGGCACAGGGTTTCCAGCTCCGGTCCCTTTACCTCTTTTCCGTCGACGCTGACTGTCCTTGCGCATCGTATCGGACAGGATAGACAACCCTTGTTTACGATGTTGTATTGGCGGGCAAGAAGTTCACCATTCACTTTTTCATATTCCTCGAATTGACCCCGGGCAAAATTCCTGGTGGCGAGGAGTCCTCTCATCTGCATGAGGCTGACAAGGTTGGCAGTTCCCATGCGGGGCAGCACATGGCCCGTCAGCGGATGTTTTCGCAACCGGCTGAACCATTTCTTGTTGAGTTCTTTGTTTTTTACTTCGTGATGAACCGATACCGTTTTGTTTCCGGATACCGTCACCGCCTTCAGATTCATCCACCCCATGAGTGCACCGAGGCCCGCTCTTCCGGCCACTCTCTCCTGGCTGCAGATGCATGCATATTTGACCAGATTTTCGCCTGCAGGTCCGATGACAATGTTACCTGTCCGTTCCGGCAGCCGGCTCTGTGCTTCAGAGGTTCGCAGTCCCCATAAATCGTCAGCATTAAGAATCGATACCCGGTCGTTTTTTATTTCAATCCGGATGTGCTCCTCCGATCTTCCTTGAAGGATAAGTCCGTCGTAGCCGGCCTTCTTCAAAAAATAACCGAAGCTGCCGCCGCAGTTCGATGAAGCCAACAAACCTGTAAGAGGTGATAGTCCCGATATATTGAATCTGCTGCTACTTGGCGCTCCTGTTCCGGTAAGCGGGCCTGTGGTTATGACCAGCATATTCTCGTGAGAAAATGGCGTTTCCTTCCCGGTAAGGTTGTCGCCCAGTATTTTGGCAGCCATAATTTTGCCACCGATAAACAACTCTCTCTCTTTGTCAGAGAAGGGATAATGGCTGATTTCCCTTGTCGTAAGATCAATTTTCAGCACTTTGCCCATGTAGCCACCATATTTTGTATCCATATTAACGCGTACCCTTTCCACCGATCGGTCACATAACCATCGGGCAGGTTTCATGCCATGATCTGTAATCGGATCACCTACTTAGTATTCTTTTAGATCCGTTATGACCTTTGCTATAAAGCAGTAATCTTCCCATCTCCTTTACTGACATTCAGCCTACGAACCTGATTTGAGAGCCGCTAATCAACCTAAAATCAACTCAAAATAAGTAATAACAGTAAGGAGAAATATCATCCCTGTTTTAGCGTAATGGTTCGGGCATCGTACTCGATCAGACCGTCTTTTCTCATTTTATTCAGTTCCCTGCTTAGTGAAGTTCTCTGAACCCCCAACCGATCAGCAAAGTCTTTTTTAGAAATACTCAGTTCGATTGTATTGCTTTTTTTTAGATAACACTCGTACCCTAAATAGTCAAGAACGCTCTGCCTTATAGTCTTTAGGGAAATCGCATCTATCTTATCCGTTAAAATCAAAGTTCTATCGGATATGGCTGTCATTAAACCGGTCATGAAACCGGCATTCTTCTGACAAAGTTCCAGTATAAGCTCTTTATACATATGAAGTACAACTGCTTCGGTCTCAGCCACCACTGTCATGGGATAAGAATTTCTATGTGAAAATATTAAATTTGCCCCCAGCATGTCGCCGCTTACAAAGACAGATATTTTAAGTACATTGCCGTTTTCGTCTATCTTCTGGACAGACACGCTTCCATCTAAAATGATACCCATCGTATTGCAGTGCTCATTCTGAAGATGTATGATCTGTCCTTTTTCATACCGGCTTATCCGGTATTGGTTGGAAGAAAACACCCGGCACAACTCCTCTTTTGTAAAACCTCTGAAAAGTCCAATCCTTAAAATAGCGTCAATATAGTCATCAATCATCATTTTTCCCTCGCAAAAAGTTTCCTTGGTAACTTTATTATAACCTAACCTGAAGTAAAATGAAACAAAGCACAAAGTGAAAGGATAACAAAATGAAAAAATCATTGCAACGCACCATTCAGTTCCTCTTTTTAGCTTTCTTCATCTTCCTGATTGTCCAGGGTAAAGTTCAGCTATGGATGGGCCTCTTTCTTGCCGGCATCATCGCCTCATTTGTCCTCGGCCGTGTCTATTGTGGATGGCTGTGTTCAATCAATACTGCCATGATTTACGTAACATGGATAAAGAAGAAGCTTCACATTAAAAGCATGAAAATCCCATCTATTTTAACGAGACCATGGGTGCGATATGCTATGCTAAGCCTATTTGTTATATTTTTTGTTATTACAATGGTAACCGGCAAGAGACTACCCGTACTACCAATCTTCTTTGTAGTGGGAATGTTATTAACCTTCCTATTCCCCGAGGAATTGTGGCACCGGTACCTATGTCCATATGGAACCATCTTACATATCCCGGCAAAAGCCTCAAGATTTCAAATGTCTATAGACCCTGACAAATGCAATAACTGCGGTGTATGTCTGCGCGTATGTCCTGCAAAAGCTGTTGAAAAACTAGATAACAATCATGAAATACATAAAAACGATTGTCTCGTATGCATGGAATGCTCAAGAAAATGCAAACAAGAGGCAATAAAGTATAAAACTCTAAAATAGAATTAATACAGGAGAAGATTCAGGGATCCTGCGTATATTGGTATAATCCCAAAGCAAAATAATCATCGATGGCTAAGGATGAGTAGAGGAATCTCTCAAAGATTTTCATAGCCTCCACGTTGCTTCATCCCAATAGGGGTTGATACTGCCCAGGAATGCTGCCAATTCGCCTGTAAATTGATCCACTTCTCGCGTCTGCTCGTTAAACTGAAAGCTCATTTCCTCACAGTAATATAACATATTTTTGCAGAATACACTTTACTTATTTTGAATTTACACACCAATTCCATACGTCTTTGTTAATGTATCATAGAAGATTGGCAATTGTGGTGGGTTAAATGTAAATACAATGAATGCAGTAAATTCAACCGCAATTACAATAACAGCTATAATTGCTACCCATGTACTAGGATCAGAATATTTAAGGAAATGTGAAGCAACACACAGTGCAATAAAGTAACATACAAATACCAAAGAAATGTCAATAATTACAGATTCAATTCCTAAAGCGCCTGTATAGCTGTAAAACAGCAAAACAACAGAGAAAGGCGCTACGATTAAAGAAACTGCAGCGGATACAATCCACGTATTCAATGTTATTTGATATTTTTCGTTTTTTATTACATATATGACTATCCACCATAGAAGAAACGGGAAAAACATGAATTTTAGATGTTCCCATACACTTTCGTTTACAGGATTAAAAAGACCTACAATTAAGTTCTCCCCACTAAGGTCGTATGCAAAATGCGAAAAGGTTGCTATCATTCCAAGTATTATCGTATGAATCAGTATTTTAATAACTGAAGCGCATATATTTTTCATAGCTAGTCTCCCTATTATTATTTGGCTACTATGACTTTATGAAGAACCATGCGCAAATAATACGCTTAACTGAAATATCCGGCAATATTAATATCAGATTTTAGCCAAATATTACCCCAGGATATGTTAGTATTAGCTTGCAGGGCACTTTACTATCTCGTTTCAAAGGAGGGATCGCTGTGATCTTCTGTTTTTCAGGTACGGGAAATTCCTTGTATGTAGCCCGGTTAATTGCAGAGTATACTAATGACCGCGTTATTTCCATTCCCGAGGAAATGGCGGAGGACAAAAACTGCAACGAATACGAGCCGGAAGAGGAAGAGTCCATAGGTTTTGTTTATCCGGTATACGCCTGGGCACCTCCCCGGATGGTCATCGATTTTATCAGCAGATTGTCCCTTCCGAATGCAGACAATCACTACGTTTATTCTGTGGCCACCTGCGGCGAAAACATCGGTAATACTATGAAAGCTCTTGGAAACGCACTGAAAAAACGGGACATAAAACTCCAGAGCGGTTTTTCAGTTGTGATGCCCAATAATTACAATATCCTTGGAGATGTGGATTCCAAAGAGGATGCAGATCGAAAATTGGATCGTGCAGAAGAGCAGATTCGGGAGATTTGTAAGCTGATAGAGTCAAAGCAAACCGGTATCTTCAAACTTCGAAAAGGCCCGATTCCAACTGTTTTAACGGGGTTAGTCAATCCACTTTTTAACAAATACGCTCTGGATGCCAGCCGGTTTTATGCTACGGACACATGCACCGGCTGCGGACTGTGTCAAGATATCTGCCCGACAAAGAATATTCATGTAGATGGTAAGCCGGTATGGAATGCCAATTGCACGCAATGCCTGGCATGCATCCACCATTGCCCTGTCAGAGCAATTGAATACGGGAAGTACACCGTTAATAAAGGGCGCTACATCAATCCCCGGGTATAAGTATGTGAATATGATCTACAAGAACACTAGAACTATGATACTGAACAGGTTGGCAACGAAATGGGATATTGTACTAATCCACGCGTTGTTTGTTTTATAAAAAATAATTCCATATAAAACGCTGTTAACGAATACGAAAAAAACATCGTATAGTACGATTACCGGATCCCCTTGATTAAAATGCCCAATTGCAAACAGCACCGACGAAATCAATAATGTCGGTATAATGGGAAGGACTTTGTTTAACTGCTTTTGAAAGAAAGCGCGCCATGCAATTTCTTCTCCTAAGGCAAGAAACGCAAGTTGGAGTATGGCGATTACAATCTTATCAAAGGATATGAAAATCTCTGTTCTTGCTAGCACATGCTCGATGTATTCAGGCAAAAACAGCTTTGAAATTGTTATACTGACAGCATCCATAATGATTGGTAGTGAAATCCAGATCCAAATACTCTTATCCTTGATGTCTGTTCGTATCGCACGAATGTCTAGCCCACTTCCTTCAAAGGGCTGCTTTTCAAGAGCCTTATAGACAAAGAAAAAGACAACTCCAATGATAACTGCAGCGCCTGCAATTTTATAACCAAATACATTGGAAAACGATAGAATTGTCATAATAATAACCGCAATCAGCGGTATTTTCTTAACGTCTTGCATTTTATCTCCTCACCCTGTATCTTAGCCTTTCTCCTCTTGTTTTGGTGCACGTCCTGTCAAATATATCATGCATGACTCTCCTCGAACCAATCATAAAAAATGACTATTTATTATAGCACAAGATAAATCTGATTATATAAAATTATTGTTAAAAAATTGCTTATAATCCAAAACTGAAATTAATTTTATATCGTTCCGACCTGTTGGAAAGAGGCGACATCGAAGATGGGAGTTTTGTATATTGGTACAATCCATAGGCAAAATAATCATCGATTTCTAAGGAAGCATACAGGAATTTCTCAAAGTTTTTCATGGCTTCTACGTATTCTTTTCTTTGAAAATTATAGCTTTGTTCTATAATCAGTTTGGCAGAACGGTCAAAATGTTCTTTCCATTTTGTTTCATCCCAATATGGATTAATACTGCTAAGAAATGATGCTATTCTTCCGGTATACTCATCCACCTCTCTGACTTGAGTATCTATTTGGGCCTGATCCCCGCTTAGTATCGCATCAATTAGTCCTTCCAGTCGAATTACATACATCGATAGTAAGGTTAAAAGTTCTACCGCATCTTCAGTGCCCATTATTAGCTCAAATTTCTCTTTTAGGCGAGGCATTAACACAAAGAATCTCCGAGTCACATCCATGTCATCGAAAAGTTCTACAACTCTTGCAACCATATAAAAACGTGTCAGATATGCCCTTTCCGTGCCGATGCTTCTTAAATCCTTTATCATATTAAAGTATGCAATAGGTATTTGCGGTTGGTCTTCAGGAAAAAAGTGAATAAACCCCTCCGCGTAATAGTCCCCTGCTGTTAGAGCTATTCCCATTAACGTTTCAAAGATGTTCAGTGCTTGATTGAAATCTCCCTCTTTTACTGCTATTATTTCTGCGACCAAACATCTGTTATACCGATATAATAGATCTCTCCATTTTTCTTCCTCCCAATAAGGACTCAACTCGGCCAGGATCTTGGCAGTTTCATCAGATAGTTCATATAAACGCCGTATGCTTTCATCCGCCTTTGCTTGATCTCCGGATACCATTCCATCAATCAATATCCTCATTTCAGCTAAGTAAGCTAATGCAACCTGTGGGAAATCTCCTGTAAAACCAGGGATTGTTATGACCAGTTGGCTCTTTTCCAAGGGCAGCATTAATATTTCATTATACGTGGCTTCCGGGTTTCCAAGACCTGTTATGCTTTCTACAACGTAAAAGCGGATCAAATAGGTCATTTTACTCATTATCGTGCGAAAAGCATTAATGAGATTTGCTTGCTCGTATGAATATGATTGAATGTCTTCATTCAAAGCACTGTATCTCCCTGCAAAATAGTAAATAATCAATAATATTGTATGGTGAATACTTGCATTGTGTGAAAAACCATATGAAAGAAGAGGACGGGGAATCTTAATTATCGTGTCTTCTACTTTGCTTCTTTAGCTCGTCAGCCCCACCGGGGGTAACTCCTAATATATCGCTTGCATTACCTAGATTTATGTCCTTTATTTTTCGAGGTTTATCATCCAAAGCGATATCTATGAACTCCTCAGCACCCTTAAACGCCCTTTTTATTGCGCTTTTGTTTGCATCGAAAATATTCTTAGGATCATAATTGATCTCATCCATTAAAAACCCTCCTTATATTGTGTTGCTATTAGTTTGTAAGCTTAGAAGGATTTTATACTCAAACTCATCGGCCGCTCCTATGCCTATCACAGCCGCGACCACAACCATTCCCCAATCCATCGCAAAGCCGGTATTCACCACCCTCAATGGACAGTATCTTTCCGTTAACTAGCGACTCAGCCAGCTTTCTTCTGGCCTCGAAATAAATACCC
>JBAYOC010000048.1:0-7922 GCA_041678465.1 Anaerovoracaceae bacterium
TACCCAGCAATTCAACGATGACTTCATTGGTGACTTTCATTCCGGAGATTTCCTTTGCTCTCACAGCTAGCGCATCGTAATCCCCCAGAGCAAAGTTAATCTGCTCTTCCCCTCTCCAACTGTCTCCTTCTACCTCAAGAGTTTTTTCCTGGGTCAAGGGGAAACTCTTAGTCCAGTAGATATTTTTATTGTCTGTCTGCCCCTGATAGCCGTTCACTGTGGCCAAGACCTGATACTGTATGTTGATGGGAGTGCTATCACTTCCCTGATATTCCACAGCAAAATCTGCTTGGATGTGGTCCAGAAGCAGCTTACTGTAATAACCATCTTCCTCCAATACAGTTTCCGTATACAGTTCGTTAGGGCGGATGTTTACGGTGTAATTAACAGAGGGCTGACAACTGTATTCAAAAATAGTGTTCTCTTCAGTGACTATTTTTTCCTCATTAACCGTGCTGTAGGTTTGAATTCCCGTGAACAAGAGGAGAAAGAGTAGAATTGCCAAAATAAACTTTTTTGTCTTCTTATGTAATGTGAGTTTCATATCCTACCTCGATTTTTATTCAATAGTAAGTGGGATTCGTAAATTATAGGGTGCCTTAAAGGATTTAAGGCACCCCAAAGTAGTCTGGACTTGAAATTTTTTAGGCCTCTGGAACTGGTGCTTCTGGAGTATTGAACTGATCCCATCCAAATTGAATTGTGAATGCAGCAGACATGTTTTGAGTGCTGGCATCATCATTTCCATTGGGATTTCCAGCATCAACGGAGCCGGTGGTATATACGCCAGCAGCATCCGGATCCATTGCAACACCTAAAATAAGATCCATTCTAAATGTATCTTTCTCTTGGCTGGGATAGAGGAAGAGTTCATTGTTTTGTAAATCAGAATATACTGCTTCCAATGCTGACAAGCGTACAAATTCAACACCATCAATGAAGAAAGTATCTGTTTCTCCATCTAGTAAGTTAATTACTTCTGCTCCGGCTTCCCTCATAACTTCTAAAGATATTCCTATCATATCTTTAACATCATCATTGGAATAAGAATTAAGAGCTACGTTCAATTCACTAAGTCTAGCAGCCAAAGTTCCGGGATTTACAATGTCGGCTCTGAAGAGCTGAGCATATCCGGGATACATGTCTGTTACAGATATTTCGATTTTGTCTGAAGACCAAGTGCCTGAAACATAGTCATTGTCTCCGATGGGCTGACCGAGAGTCCTGGCATTTACTAATTTTGCCGCAAATGCTGTTTCCGTGTAGCCTACAATACGATCTTCATATGCTTCCTTTTGCTCATCAGTCATAATCTTATTATAGCTGCCAGGTTTGTTGTTCCACCTGGTGTCTGCCAAATCGAACCCATCTCCATCAACACCATCAAAAATTGCCCAACCATCTTCATCCGGATACTGGCCGAACAAAGCCAGATCAACAAATCTAACGTCAAGTTCCCCTGTTGTTACCGCTGTGTCGATCTGCAGGCTATCTGTCCAGTAGGCGTACCCCATGCCCAGGAACAGCATTGCACAAGCAAGGACACATGCTAATACTTTTCTCTTCATTTCCATTTCTCCTTTTGAAATTATTGGTTTTCACCTAAAGATATTATATACCGACATACTAGACCTCAAAATTACCCAAGGGTTTACTCTTACCCCATCCTTTCTGACCATTTCTCTACTCCTTTAGGAGTAGACTCAGAATTCCAAATCACTGGTGTCTGTTTGACCGGATCCCTTGATTAACAGAGATGGATAGCCAATCTTTGGAACTACACGGACCAACTCTCCCTTTATATCATTTGGGTGTACAAGGCGGCTATCTTCCGTGGAGTTATTGTCTCCCTTGGTACGAAAAGTCAGATTTCCAATACCGTCATCCAGGATTTCCACGATGCGATGGGTGATGCGGATTTCATCTCTCTGAAACTGGATCACATCTCCGGGGACAAGACTCCTCACCTGTTCTTCCGTCTGCATCTGTTGCAGGAGAATCACATCACCGGGATAGATCATAGGTTCCATACTACCTGTTACTACTACAGAGGGAACGAGAGGAAAAACCCCCGCTATGAACCATAGAAGACAGATAGAGAAAAGAGCTGTGGCCGACCATCCTATGAGTCCTCCCCTCTGTTCTTTCAATGAATTGTTTCGATGTTTCTGCTCTTCATATTTCCCGATGAGAAAGAGAATGAAACCTATGGATACCAGAATACCTACGGCTCCTTCAGCCAGCCAGTTCAATGCGGATAGTATGGGAGAAACCCAATGAAAGAGTCCTAATACACCTGCATATAGGATTGCTGCAATGGGACCACCGTAAAGTGCAAGATAAGACAGCATAATATTCTGACAGAGTATGGGACCTGCTTCCTGGGCAAAAAAGATGGAAATTCCCTCTAAGTCGGATGCCATCATAAGTTTTGAGAAATTCAAAGTAGAAGCAGTCATCAGTAAAGTAATAAAGATAAAAACTTTCAAATTATGTAGATTGCAATAGGTTCCAAGAACGTAACTTCGTATGACCTCCCGGGCTGCTATGGCAGGCAAAACATAGAACATATTACCCAGGATTCCCACAGGGGACAAATCATAGGGGCTTGATCCCAGTTGCCCCAGTATAGATCCTATTAGAATTCGCACCGCAATGAGAATCACTGCGCAAATGACGGCCTCCATGTAAATAGTATCCCGTTTGGTCAGCCTGCTGGCTGCATGGACCTTAGGAATAAAAAAGAACATGATGACTAAAAATCCGCACCAGATTGTAGGTATGATCTTCCGACTCAACAGATAAGAACTGCCCTGACCCAAATCGAGAAGATAGGGTAACAGGGCAATTCCTATAAAAAGGAGCAACAATAAGTTGCTGATCCTTCGATATTTATTGTAATTCTGCACTTTCATCAGTTGTTAATCCTTCTGTTTCTGTTTCTGTTGATTCCAATAAATCTTCAGTTGTTGTTAAAAGTACTGGTTCCGGTTCATCTTCATTTCTTACAAGTGTTGGCTCCGGATGGTCTTCAATTATTACAGGTGTGGGTTCCGATTGGTCTTCACTTATTACAGGTGTGGGTTCCGGTTGATCAGACACTTCTGAAGTGTCTACAGGCTGTTCCGTTGAAGTGTCTATAGGCTGTTCCGTGCTTTGCACTTCTGCCGGCTGCAAATCCTCTAGGGGAATCTCCGGGGGTATTTCGACATCGTTTACAACAGGTAAGTGGAATTCAAAGCTGGCTTCCCCTGTAAGGCCAAGCTGATCCGTCCAGTAACCGTAGCTGGTGGTTATGATTCCAAAGGTCAGTGCTGTGATTGCCAACAGTATTAGTAGCAGCTTTCTACGCCTCATAGTTATCACTCCCCTCCAGCATTGAACTGATCTAGGCTCAAAGGAATCTCGAAGCCGTAACAGCCTTGCATAGACAACTCAAGCTTCTTAACTTCAACCATCTCCCTGAGAACTTCCTCCGGCAAATCAAACTCACTCAGCTTCACTTTTTCGATAGAAAGTATTTCCGGGCTGTCTTTTAACTCTAAGGCTATTATTCCCTGCATCCTATCACCCTTTTTATCTACCGATAGAATATGGGTTGCATGGAAACTTCCCAGAGCTTCCGGCAGAAGATCGTAAACGACTTGAGGGACGGTTTCAATGGCTTCATTCTCCGATCCCCAGCTATGGAATTCACCTTTCGATTTACCTGCGATGCTCCACTGAGGTGTTTTTGATATAAGTTCAAAAGGAATTTCCCCCAAGGAACTTCTCTTATCCTTCTCTGCAATCATTGCTGCCCTAAGAATACTTTGCTCGTCTTCTGCTTTTATGGAATAGTGAATAAGAAGCTTCGACTTTCCATCCTCTAATACAGCTATATCAATGGGATCTATGTCTGTAATGATGAGTGATTTTCCATCAAAATCTATATTTGCATCTAATTCCTGAAATTTACCCTTATTGTTTTCTAAACCAATTAGAAAATCCTGATCTTTCTTAGCATCCACGAATTCAAAACTCATGCTGCCTGTGGAAAGCTCACCTTCCGCAATTAATATGTCGGTGTAACCTGCGTAGCTTACTCCCAGCATTCCCACCATGGTTGCTGATAGCAATAAGAGCCCAACTTTGCTAAATATTTTCTTCATCTCTTCCCCCGGTCTGCCTTTCGGAACTCAATCAGACGAATTCCTCCTTTATTATCTACCGGATATTTTATTCGCATACATCAGCACTTCCATGCGATTGGACATGTTTAATTTGGTTAAAATATTGCTGATATGTTTCTTAGCGGTACCTTCGGAAATGTACAAATTGTTTCCAATCTGAGAATTTGTCAAGCCCTTGCTCAACTCTGCCAGGACGTCCATCTCTCTGTCTGTGAGAAGGCACATACCGTCCCGATCTCTACCATTCAATGCCTTTTCTACCAGCTGTGAGGGATAGTACTTTTCTCCGCGCAGGATGAGGTTGTAAGCGTATTTCAGATCTTCTTCATCCGTTTCCTTCAAGATATAACCCTCAACATCGAGCTCTTTTGCCCTTCTGAATTCAAATATACTAATGGATGGCGCCAGTAATATAAATTTTGGCACTTTTTGCTTAGACGCTCTGACACTGTCAATCAGGTCGAATCCACTTCCGTCATGGAGATACAGCCCTACAAAAATGATATCAACGGGATTTGCTGTATGTATCTCTAAAGCTTCCCCTATCGTGATGGCTTCGATACACTGCTGATCAAACCGTTCCGAAAAAAGAATCTGAAAGATTCCTTTCCTTATCAAAGATTGATCGTCAACGATGAGAACCCTCAATTTCTCTGCCCTCCATTGAATGATTCAAGTACTCGAAAGAAGTAGTGGTACTCCCCTCAATGAAATTCTACAGATAGACAACCTTCGGAGCAACATTTTTCCATTGACAATTAGCCATGGAAAACCTCATATTTCAAGGGTTCCTTCTCTTTTCATACACGATACGACAAAAAGCCCCGGCATGTTTGCCGAGGCTTTGACCCTTGTTACTTATAAAGATTTTATTATTTGATGCTAATCAGCCTGGCTGCTTCAAATTCTTCAAGGATGTCTGCACTTGGCTCCTTCGTGAACTTAGACACGACGAGAATGAACAGGCAGGAGGTCACAAATGCAGGAAACAGTTCATAAATACTGAAGATACCGCCCATAGGAGTCAGGACCAGTTCCCAGAAAAAGACCATGCCTCCACCGCTGAGCATGCCTGCAATAGCGCCTGCTCTGGTAACGCGTTTCCAGAAGAGAGAGAACAGCATAATTGGCCCGAAGGTGGCACCAAAACCTGCCCATGCAAAGGAAACCACCGTAAATATCACACTGTTTTCATCCAACGCAATGATCACAGCGCAGATAGCGATTACAATTAACGTAGCTCTGGTACAGTAAAGAATCGTCTTATCCGAAGCATCTTTTTTCAGCATTCCGTGGAAAATGTTCTTTGAAAATGCTGAAGCTGCAATGAGGAGGTAGGAGTCAGAAGAACTGATCGTTGCTGCCAAAATACCCGCCATCACAACACCGGCTACAATGGGTATGAAAAAGCTGGTCGTCAACGAGATGAAGATGCTCTCTGCAGAGCTCTGCGTTAAAAATGCGCTGGGGTATAAAGCCCTGCCGATAATGCCGATGGAGACTGCAGCAACGAGGGAAATAGCACACCAGATTGTTGCGATTCTTCTGGACATTTTCAGCTGCTCCGGGTTTTTAATGGCCATAAATTTGAGCAACACCTGCGGCATTCCGAAATATCCCAAGCCCCAGGAAAGTGTAGAAATAACTGTTAGTAATCCATATGGTGCGGCATCTCCAAACAGAGGCTGCCCTTCCCCTCCAATCTGCTGGACTCCTTCTACCAGAACAGGCTGTGCAAGTCCGAAAAACTCAAAGAAGCCCGGAATTTGTTGCACGTTATCAATGACGGCCGATATACCTCCTGCCGCTGATACTCCTGCAATTAGAACAATCAAAAGAGAAAAGAACATAACGATGCCCTGCATAAAATCCGAGGCGCTTTCTGCCAGAAACCCCCCTATATATGTATAACAGACGACAAAGACGGCTCCAGCTATCATCATATATTGATATTTAACATCGAATAAGGTGCTGAAGAGTTTACCGACCGTGACGAGGCAGCTCGCTGCATAGACCGTGAAAAAAATCAATATGAACAATGCCGCGATGGTCATGAGAACCTTTTTATTCTCTTTGAATCGATTGCTGAAAAAGTCAGGAATGGTAATGGAATCATTTGCAATTACAGTGTAATTCCGCAACCGTTTTGAAACGAAAAGCCAATTCAGATATGTACCGACTAGCAAACCGATTGCTGTCCATACAGCATCGCTGAGGCCATACCAATATGCAACGCCGGGCAAGCCCATGAGAAGCCAACCGCTCATATCGGAAGCTTCTGCTCCCATGGCGGTAATCCACGGTCCCAGTGATCTGCCTCCAATTAGGTAGTTTTCGCTGCTCTCTCCCGCCCTCTTGTGATAATATACACCGATGCCGATTACTACGGTCATGTAAAGCATCATGGCAATAAGTATTTGTCCTGTGTCTCCAATCATAGGTTGCTCCTTGTCGAAAATTCTCAGGCGTCCATCATGGGTCCTACTCGTTGTTTTTCGCAGATGACGCTCAAGTCCAAAATAAAAACATGAATACAATAATGCAATATGTGTATGACTTTATCACATTATCACCTAGCTGTAAATATGCAAAATAGTTCTATAGATTCATTCTCCCAACAAAAATGCAGGTCTGATTTTGGCCTGCATTTTCTCAATCTGCTCAACATTATATTGGGATCTCATGCCCAGTGGCTACTTATTCTTTTACGAGCAGGGTTAGGGCTTCTGTATGCCTTGTAAAAGGAAAGTTATCATAGGCTTTTAATGTATTCACACGATACCCAAAAAGCATTGCAGTTGCAAGGTTTTGTGCCAATGTTTTCGGATTACACGAGATATAAATGATTTCATTAACCCCATAGTTTAGTATTTTTTCCAAAGCTTTCGGGTGAATGCCGGACCTGGGAGGATCCAGGATGATTACGTCGGGTTTTTCCTCCACTTCATCCAGCACCTTCAGGACATCGCCCGCTATAAACGTGCAGTTAGTTAAACCGTTCAACTCTGCACTGGCTTTGGCTGTCCCAACTGCTTCCTCAACCAATTCTATGCCTATGACTTTTTTTGCGCGATGCGCTGCTGTTTGGGCAATGGTTCCCGTCCCGGAATACAGGTCAAAAACCGTCTTTCCATCGAGTTCCGGAACCAACGACAAAGCCTCCGTATAGAGTCTTTCTACAGCTGACACGTTTGTTTGAAAAAAGGAGAAAGCGCTGACTCGAAACTTCAAACCCAGCAATTCTTCATTGTAATAAGACCTCCCAGATAAGATGTTCAGCTTATCACATGCGACCATGTCGGCAAGACCGTCGTTTTCCGTGTGTAGGATTCCAATCACTCGATTATTAAGGTCTAGGCTCTCTATAAGGGAAACATATGCCGGGCCGTCAAAGAACTCTTGCGTGCTGGTAACTATATTGATCAACAATTCGCCGGTATGTTCTCCTTTGCGAAGAACCAGGTGACGAAGCAGTCCCTTGTGGCTCTTCTTGTGATAGAAAGGATACTCCTGTTCCCGGCAGAATTTCAGGGTCGCCTCTAGTAGCCGGTTGAAATCCCGGTCCACCAACTGGCACTGATCCGTGGTGATAATGGACATAAAACGCCCTTGTTTATGAAGACCAAGGGTCATTTCTCCGTCTTTCACCTCATCTCCAAAAGTGTACTCCATCTTATTCCGGTAGGAATAGCGGGATGGGCTCCCCTCTATACCTAAAAAACGGTCATAGGTCACCATGTTATCTTGAAA
>JBAYOC010000049.1:0-7795 GCA_041678465.1 Anaerovoracaceae bacterium
AATCGAAAAAAATGTTCTGATGCTCGCCATTCGGGCGGGTGAAATCTTGCTGGTGAGCGGTTCCGAAATCTATCGGGTTGAGGATACCGTCACACGGATATGCAGGGCCTACGGCATTCCTTATGTGGAGGTTTTTGCTACCAACACCGGCATTTTTATTTCTTTGGATTCCGGCGGCGAAGGAAAGCCCTATACGATTATCAAGCGCATCCGCACAGTATCCATTGACTTGGACAGGATTTCTTTGGTCAACGATTTTTCACGCAAACTTTCCGATAATCCCATCTCCATCCACGAAGCGATGGCATTGATGGAGCAGATAGCTGCAAAAGAGAAATACACCTTCCCTTTGCAGGTGCTGGGTGGGGCTCTTGTGGCGTCCTTTTTCACTATCATGTTAGGTGCAGGGTATCGTGAATTCCTCTGCGCATCAGTGATTGGCGCGGCAGTCTATGCATTCGGACATTTGCTTGATAACCTACGGTTTCATCTCTTTATCCGGAATTTCCTCACCTGCGCTTCTATTGCTTTACTGGCCATCCTCTGTAGCGCGCTAGGCTTAGCACCTGACACCGACGTCATGATCATAGGATCCCTTATGATATTTCTACCTGGGCTGGCTTTCACCAATGCCATGCGGGACTCTCTTTCCGGCGACCTGTTAGCGGGGGCCGCCAGGGCCATGGAGGCTGCTTTGACAGCAATCTCAATCGCCTCCGGTGTAGGTGTGGTGTTATTTATATGGGTGGCCGTAGGAGGTGCGCTATGATGCTTTTCTTGCAGTTCCTCTTTGCCTTTGGCGCAACAGCCGGCTTTACGCTGATCTTTAACATTCCCCACCGCCACATTTTTTTCGCTGGCTTTTCCGGGGCTTGCGGCTGGGTGCTTTTTCAGTATCTGCTGCTTATAGGTCAATCTACGATCGTTTCCTGCTTTCTTGCTTCCTGTTTGATTGCTGCTCTTTCTGAGCTGTTCGCCAGGATTTTCAAGGAAGCCTCTCTCATATTTATCATTCCCGGCATTCTTCCCCTGGTTCCGGGTGCCGGTATGTATCGGACAATGTTAGCCCTCCTCAAGGAAGATCTCACGGCAACCGGAGAAATCGGCACGGAAACCCTACTGATGACCGGCGCCATTGCAGTGGCTATCATTATTGTTTCCTCATTTGTAAGGGCAATCACTGCGCTCTTAACTTCCGGTCGTCTACAGTAGATTTTCGACGGATCGTGCCATATTTGAGAAAGAAGTTGACACTTTATAGAGAGACGTGTATTATTATGATGTTAGCGTACGCTAACTCATGTAATTTTAATTATTTCCGCACTAGGGCTAAGGCGTGAAAGATTTTACATCAAAAGGAGGGCCCCAATGAATCTTACGAAAAAAGAAAGCTCCTCATCGCGAGGAGAGAACAGATTAAAGAAAAGCGGGCATGCACACGGACTTGGCAGCAAGCAGAGACTTAAGTTCGGGCATGGGAACGATAGACATGAATCGGATTGTGGGCATAAATTAGATCATAGACATCAGCACGGACATGGACAAGAAAATGCCCGGGGTATGACGCTGGATACCCTGAAGCCGGGAGAAACGGCTCGAATTCGCACCGTTGGCGGTGAGAAGGCTTTGCGGCGCCACCTGCTGGATATGGGCCTCACCCCCAACACGTTGATAATGGTAAGAAAGGTCGCTCCTTTAGGCGACCCCATAGAATTGCATTTGCGGAATTTCGAACTTACTCTGCGAAAAGAGGACGCAAGGCACATCGGTATCGAGGAGGTGGCCAAATGAACTTAACCATAGCATTAGTTGGAAATCCCAACAGCGGTAAGACCACTCTTTTCAACCAATTGACAGGTAGCAACCAAAAGGTGGGCAACCTGCCCGGCGTTACCATAGAAAGCAAAGAGGGTTTTGTGAAAGACCATAAAGGTGTCAGGGTTGTTGATCTTCCCGGCATCTATTCTCTGGCGCCTTACAGCATGGAAGAAGTGGTGGCACGGGATTACATCGCGAATCAAAGACCCGATGTCATCGTCAACATCGTGGATGCAACCAACATCGAAAGAAATCTCTACCTCTCCTTACAGCTGATGGAGTTGGAGACCCCCATGGTTATCGCTCTCAATATGATGGACGAAGTGCGAAACAATGGCGTCTTCATTGACTTGGAACAGCTGAAGGATGTTTTGAGCGTTCCTGTGATTCCCATTTCCGCCAGTAAAAACGAAGGGATCCACGACCTGATCCACAGTGCCATCGAGACCGCGGAGAAAAGGCTATTGCCAAAAAAAATTGATTTCTGCTCCGGTCCTGTTCACAATGCGATCCACTCCATCTCTCACCTCATTGAAAACGAAGCGAAAACAGCAGGTTTGCCTCTCCGTTATGCGGCCACGAAAACCGTGGAGGGAGATGCTCTCATTATGGATAAGCTTAAACTGGAGGAGCCGGAAAGGGACATCATCCAGCATATTGTGGACGACATGGAGTTTCACCTTAAAACAGACCGAGAAGCCGCCATGGCGGATATGCGCTATTGCTTTATTGAGAACCTCTCTGAGCAGGTTCTTACTAGGACCGGAGAGTCTAAGGAGCACCGCCGTTCTGTTAGAATCGATGAGATCCTGACGCATAAGTATCTGGCTCTTCCGATTTTCTTTGGCATCATGCTCTTGATTTTCTGGCTTACCTTCGGGGTCTTTGGAACCTGGCTCAGCGATTTGCTTGCAATGGGCATCGACCATGTTGCCGCCATCACCGACGAGGCCATGAGCAATACAAATATCAACCCCGCTCTCCACTCGCTGGTTATCGATGGGATATTCGCCGGAGTAGGCAGCGTTCTGTCCTTCCTGCCCATTATAACGATCCTGTTCTTCCTACTCTCTATTATGGAAGACAGTGGCTACGTGCCGAGAGTTGCTTTTTTCATGGACAAGCTGCTTCGTAAGTTAGGGCTTTCCGGCCGTTCCATCGTCCCCTTGCTACTGGGCTTCGGCTGCTCTGTACCTGCCGTCATGGCCACGAGGACGTTGCCGAGCAAGCGGGACCGCTATATGACCATTATACTGGTACCTTTTATGTCCTGCAGTGCCAAACTACCGATATATGCAATGTTTACCGCCGCATTCTTTAAGGATCATCAGGCTCTGGTCATGTTTAGCCTGTACATCTTGGGGATTCTTGTATCCATAGTCTGCGCCTTGATTTTGCGGAGTACTATTTTCAGCGGAAAGCCGGTGCCCTTTGTAATGGTTCTTCCAAACTACCGAATGCCCGTCCTAAAGAGCGTTTGGCTCCGTATGTGGGAAAACATCAATGGGTTTATCCGCAGGGCTTTCACCATAATATTTTTGGCCACCATTGTGATCTGGTTGCTCCAAAGCTTCGACATAGGCTTCAATATGGTGGAAAGCAGCAGCGACAGCATGTTGGCCAGCATCGGCGTCCTTGCCGTTCCCATATTTGCCCCCTTAGGCTTCGGAGATTGGCGTGCCGCCACAGCCCTAATAACCGGACTATCCGCCAAGGAAGCGGTGGTCAGTACCTTTGCCATTTTGATGGATGCGCCGAACTCTGCGGCTCTGCCAGCAATGATGACGGATATTTTCACTCCGCTGACTGCCTTTGTATTCCTGGTATTCTGCTTGTTGTACATGCCATGCGTCGCTACACTGGCCGCTGTTAAGAGAGAGATGGACAGTCTGTGGCTGGCGCTTGGGGTAGTACTGTTCCAAACAGGCGTGGCCTGGATCGTGGCATTCGTAGTCTACAACATCGGCAAGCTAATACTGTAGCAACCACGGGGACAAGCAACCACGGGGACAGACCCCGTGGTTGCTTTTGCCCCCAGGGGGACAGACCCCGTGGTTGCTTTTGCCCCCAGGGGGACAGACCCCGCGGTTGTAAATGCCCCCAGGGGGACAGACCCTGCGAATAAATTAAAACTAAATAAAAAGAACTATATTCTTGGGAATTATAGTTCTTTTTTCATAGTATTATTTTTTTATAAACTACTTCTGCTTTAAGGCGCTTTTGACCAGGTCAAAAGCTTCATATAGTTCTTATTCTCAGGCTATCGAGTTGGTGAACTATTCACTTGGGAGTAATATCAATCTCGCCTTTTGCCAAAATTACTGCCGACCCCCCTACCCGAATCTTCAGGTTTGATTCATCAGAGCCTACATTGCCAAGGACGACAGAGGGGCGCCCCATAGCCTCCCCTTGCAAGAATCTACAGGAGGACCCCGCATCGATGAGGGCATTCTTGTAGAAATAATAGGTCAGTGCTCCGTTAGAAGTCCCCGTAGCTGCCTCTTCATCTATGCCAAAAGCAGGCGCAAAATTCCGGCAGTAGGCTGTCACCTGGCCGGCTTCACAAGCCCCCTCGCAACATTCGGATCCGATCAGACCTTCTCCCGGAGCAAAGGCGTGAACACCGACCACTCCATATGTCTCCGACAGTTCGGCCAGAGATGGGAAATCCGGTTTGATGCGGGCGAGTGCATCCACATCTTTCACCGGCAATAAAATATCAGGCAATCCGGTAGAGATGATTTCCGGGAGGAGCTCCCACTGATCATCCAGAGGGATTCTGTCAGCTGCTTCCTTTAGGCCCATGACCTCATAAAGGCGGTCAATCTCCGTCTTTTCGCTGATAATCCCCAGAGACTCCGGAGCAGCCATATCCATCATTACAAAACCATCTCCTACGCTGACCTCTATCTCTCCGGCGAGAGTTTCTGCAAAGTAGTTTTTGCCTGCAGTAACCAGGCCTTCTTCCTGCAAAGCACAGAAGGAGGCTATGGTAGCATGTCCACATAGGTCAACTTCCTCCGTAGGGGTGAAGTAGCGCAATTGAAAACGGTCTTCTGATTTGGGCACGATAAAAGCTGTCTCAGAATAACGGAGTTCGGCGGCAGTCTTTCGCATCGGCTCATCCGCAGGGTAACCGGCGCCCGAAGGTAAGATTACGACTCCGGCAGGGTTCCCCCCGAACACCTCCTCAGTAAATGCGTCCACAATATAGAATCTCATAACGATACCCCCTCGTCGTCGGAGCAAACGCCGCTCCTCCTCTTCCCTGCAATGCGTTCCGCTTTGCAGGGGCGCGAAAACCTATAACTCAATTATAGCAGAAATACAACCGGGGGGACAGACCCCGTAGTTGTTGATTTTGCAGCCACGGGGTCTGTCCCCGTGGCTGCTGCTATTTTGGTTATTGTGCCGCTACCGGGGCCATCACCACAAAGGCGGCCCAGTCCATATCCGCATCGTAGCTATTGCCCCAATCATAGATCAATCTTTCAAATGATTCTACTACATATCCATTCTGATTGTGGTCCGTCGTGTCATAAGGATCCATGAGCAGAATCACATCATCACAGGTGCCTTCTGTTCCCATGTTGTCATAGCCGATGACAGTCTGATAATGTCCTCCCCATTCATGCCACATGACCATGACGGGAATTTCTTGCTCCAGATAATAAGGGATCATGTCTCCCAGATCGATATATTCTCCATCCACCTCGATACCGCACTCGAAATAAGAATCGCCATCCACGATATCATAGGAGGACTTCACGTCCCAATCGCCTGGCAGCTGATCGATTACAGCCAACATTTCCTTAACTGTGGTACCCGGGAGGCCATCGGTCTTATTCCGTAAATTGGCCAGATCCATCTCGTTCATATCGCTTCTCTTGTCAAACCAATCCAGCACTGTAAGCATGGACGTTACCCCACAAGTATACTCCGTAGCCTGTTGAATGCTCTTATAGCCCTGCAGCATGGTTCTGGTAGGTGTTGACTTCAAGTTGTAAACGTCTACATTTTTATAATAGGGTGAATACTTATAATCCGCTGTACGGAAGACATCCGCAGAAGCCGGTCCCGACAAGCCGTCAGCCCCAAACCAGTTGGGATAATCCGTGGCATAAGGCTCTACACTGTCTAAGGCCAAAATCGCCGCGGCCAGACTCTCTCCGTAGGGAATCATATGAGTGTCTGTAAACCTTCCGGTGTTTTTATAGTCGTCTTTGATTCCATCGCCTACGACTATATCTTTGCCATCAACGCCTTCCGGTGTTGCGACCAGGAAGATTCCATAATCAAAATCAGGATCCCAGCCGGCACTCCAATCCCAGATGAGCCGTTCCGCCGATTGGATCAGATAGCCGTCTTGGTGATGATCGGTAGTATCGTAGGGATCTGCCAGAATCAGCACATCGTCTGCCGTAGTTTCCGTTCCCAGCGTGTCATAGCCTATGATGGTCTGATAGTGACCACCCCAGTCATTCCAGCCTACGATGATGGGTTTGCCTTCCTTTAAGATCTGTGGCACCAGTTCAAAGAGGTTTACTCGCTCACCCTCATAGGTTGCATAGGGATAGGCTCCGTCATCCCAGTCGATTTTCGCGTCAAAGGTGGAATAAAGATCCCATTCCTGGCCTAGGTTCTTTTCCAGGCCTTCAAAGATGTGGATCATTTGGCGCAGAGAGGTAGCTCCGGGCTCGTCTTTCTGACGCAACGATACCAGGTCCATCTCGTTTAGATCGCCTCGCGCACCCCACCATTCCAGAACAGTCAGCGCCGATGCGGGCCCGCAGGTCCAGCCATTGGTCTGCTGGGTTGTCTTGTAATTTGTTAATATGGTTAGAGTGTCGCTGGATGTCATATTGTAGAAATCGGGAATCTGCCAGTACTGGGAGCTCATAATGGAAGGCGTGCTGTCTGTAACGGCACCATCCAGTCCATATTCGTTAATCAGTCGCTCTCCATAAGGAATTTGCCACTTCTCATAGGTTTGCTCTTCGGAAGTAAGCCGCGCCAGCATGGTATCTCCTTTATCTCCGGCGATGGCCAACTTCATGGCTCGATGAAGCATAATAGCAATGTCTCCCCTGGTTGCTCCGGAAGACCCTCCGCTGATACCTTCCAGGATGCCCAGCTCTGTTCCTTTCTCAACGTAATTTACAGGCCAGGCTTTGCCCACATCCTCAGAAGTATAGCCGAGGGCACGAACAATCATGGTAATTGCTTCGTCGTAGGACACGGGGTTTTGTGGCCGGAAAGATTTATCCGGATATCCCACAACAATATCCAGTTTGTCAGCGTATCCCACATAGCCTTTGGCCCAATGGGTGCTAACATCCGAAAGTCCGCTGGCATACAAACGGATCGCATCGTCATCCATTTCCAAAGCTGTTATAAGCAGCTTTGCCAGTTCTGCCCGCGTAATGGTATTGTCGGGGCGGAAGGTGCCGTCGGGATAACCATCAATGATTCCCAATGTCATCAATACGGATACAGCTTCTTCGTAATCTGTATCCGTCACATCGGCAGGCACGGCACTGAAAGCCAGACCAAAGCTGCCCAGGACCAAGGATAGTCCAAGCAATACGGATAGTAATCGTCTCATGAAATAACCCTCCTTCTTTTTGTTTATAATTCAATTATAGCAGGAGGGCACTTTATAGCAAGAATTTTCAGTTAATTGTATGCCGACAGCTTCGACTCTGGAATTGTTGCTTTGATTCCTCCCTACATTTCGGGTGAAAAGTAGAGAAGATTCCGCCTCTCACTTCAGTTCTTACCTACTCTGAGGGCGAAAAGTAGGTAAGTTTCCGCCTTACTCTTTCATTCTTACCTATCCGCAGCTATGGGGACAGGCAGGCCAAGCCACTGGGGCTTGTTATGATGATTTTGCGTTTTAATTAGTATAAAAGGGGTAACTATTTATATAACAACAAGTACACAAGGAGGAAGACATGGGAGATATAATCAACGTCGG
>JBAYOC010000050.1:0-7758 GCA_041678465.1 Anaerovoracaceae bacterium
GCTTTGATTGCGGCTACTGTAATAGCAATCGTTCCCATTGCCATCCGTGCCTTTCAGGCCCTTCGCTTGAAGGCGTTCAGCATAGAACTGCTGGTAACCATCGCTGTGGTTGGCGCTCTTTATATTCACGAGTATGTGGAGTCTTCCGTTGTGACTTTCCTTTTCATGTTCGGTGCTTACCTGGAAGCGCGTACGCTGGAAAAAACCCGGTCTTCGCTGAAAGCACTGGTGGACATGGCGCCCCAGGAAGCCAACGTCATTCGTGAAGGGGAGAGTTTGATCATACCGGTGGATGAAGTTGTAAAAGGGGATCGGATCATCATCCGGTCCGGAGGCAAGGTTCCTGTGGACGGCAGTATCCTTTCCGGTAAAGCCACATTAAATGAAGCCGCCATTACAGGCGAATCCGTGCCCGCAATGAAAGAGACCGGCGATAAGGTCTATAGCGGTACAATTGTGGATAACGGCTATCTGGAAATGATCGCCGAGAAGGTGGGAGACGACACCACTTTTGCTAAAATAATTGAGCTCGTGGAGGAAGCGCAGGAATCCAAGTCCAAAGCGCAGAAGTTCCTCGATAAGTTTGCCAATTATTATACGCCGGCAGTGGTCGTCTTGTCGATTGCTGTATACTTGATTACCTTTAATCTCCACTTGGCAATTACCTTCCTAGTCGTTGCCTGCCCCGGAGCCCTGGTCATCGGTGCACCGGTATCCAATGTTGCAGGAATTGGAAACGGAGCGAAAAACGGTGTCCTCATCAAAGGTGGAGAGGTTATGGACCGGTTATCCAAGGTCGATACAGTGGTATTCGATAAAACGGGTACTCTGACGAAGGGAAGGCCGGAAGTAACGGACATTAATACTTTCTTGAATTGGGATACGGAAGAGTTGCTAAGATTGGTGGCTAAGGCGGAAACCATATCCGAGCACCATTTAGGGCAGACCATCGTCAAGGAAGCTAACAAGAGAAACCTGAACCTGGAAGGGGAAGTCCTTAACAGTGAGGTTATTAAAGGCAATGGTATCACAGCCCAAGTGGAAGGTCGTGTTTTAGCCATCGGTAATCGCAAGTTAATGGATGGGGAAAATGTTCCGGTAAGTGACGAAGTTGCCGACTATGCCATAGGGCGTGAAAAAGCAGGAAACACGGCAATCTTTGCAGCGGTAGACGGTCAGATCGCCGGGATCTTCTCCATAACGGACCAGATTCGCGAAGATGCGCATAGAGCTTTAGCCGAGATGAGAAGAAATGGCATCAAGAAGATGGTTATGCTGACGGGTGACAATCGCCACACGGCAGAGCTGGTTGCAGGCGAACTGGGCTTAGATGAATTTCACGCAGAATTATTACCGGAAAACAAAGTGGGATTTGTGAAGGAGCTGAAGGCCGCGGGTCATACGGTGGCCATGGCAGGGGATGGGATCAACGACGCACCGGCTATCGCCACGGCAGATATTGGGTTGGCAATGGGGGAAGGTGGTACGGATGTGTCCATGGAAACGGCGGATGTGGTCCTTATGGCAGATAAGCTGATGCAGTTCTCTCATGCCTACGCCCTTGCAAAAGCGACGATTCGAAACATGAAGCAGAACACCTTTTTCGCAGTTGCTGTTGTGTTTGTTCTCCTAATTGGTGTATTATCAGACTATGTACATTTGGCATCAGGAATGTTCGTCCATGAAGCCAGTATCCTAATCGTGATATTAAATGCCATGAGACTAATAAGATTCAACAGCAAGAGCAAAAGTCCCGGAAACTGAAATGGGCTGACGGTGCGAAAGGGGATTGGATATGAACGGTCATAATCATAAGTGTGGACATGAGGGGCACGAGGGACACAGTACATGTGTCTCCCGTGTCCCAATATTTAATCATCTGGAAGATGAGCAGATGGCTGAAATCACAGGAACCATTCTCTCAACTACATACAAAAAAGGGGAAATCATTTATCATGCAGGGGAAGCATCCGATTCCCTCTACATTGTAAAGAGCGGACGAATTAAAATCTATCGCCTATCTGAATCCGGTAAAGAGCAGTTGGTGCGTTTTTTGAGTACAGGGGACTTTACAGGCGAACTGGCCTTATTCAGCGATTCCGTTCACGAAGCCTATGCAGAAGCCATGGAAAATACGGAGATCTGCCTGATAAGGCGCCGGGACTTACAGACATTTCTCATGAAGTATCCCTCCATTTCTCTGAAAATTTTAACGGAGTTTTCAAATAGGCTGGAGAATTCCGAGAAGCAGACAACCAGGGTTTCCACGGAAAAGGTTGAGACCAGACTGGCACTATACTTGGCGGAGTGTATCGATGAAGAAGGATCCTCCATGGAGTTTGTATTGCCTATGAGTAAGAGAGACTTGGCATCATTCCTGGGAACAACGCCGGAAACCATCAGCCGGAAACTGGCAGACTTCGAAGATGCAGGATATATCAGGCAGAAGCCCCAGCGGAAGATCGAAGTGGTTGATCTGGATAAGTTACTCATGGTCTAGTTCCACGTTGTATGTTTTAAGAGAGGCTTGGGGCCTCTTTTTTTTCAAGCCCTTGTAAATAACGCACGCGATAAATGCCAGACCCATGTATCCGATAAAGGGATAGAATACACCCACAAGCTCACTGAAGGGCAGTAAACCCAATAAAAATGCGCCTACGGCTAATGCGGTTGCAAAGACTTTGCTATTCTTCGTACCTTCTTTGGTGAACCGGTTGCAAACCGTCCACATCATTGCAGAGCAGGAGGAGAAGATGCCCAGTATCAGAACAATTGAGAAGGTTGCGCCGAGAACATAAGATAGTTTTTTTGCCAAGTACAGTGTTGGCACTGCCAATGAGGAAGTGTCACGCGCGTTGAGTAGGATTGAGGTATTCATAAATGTGATCGTCAGAATCACCGCCAGGGTGCCGATGATTGCACCCCATCTGGCGGACTTGCGATTGACAGCCGACGCACCAAGAGCGGTGTAGTATGTACTGCCGCCCAGAAAGGTCAAGGCCATATACAAGATCGAGCTCAAAGCCCAGCTGGGGGATGATTGCTTTTCTGCAAGTATTTCTCCGTACTGCCCGATTTCAGCCATGTTGTGAAAATCCTTGAACAGTGTAATCACTCCGATAATCAGCGAGAACAGAATGATGACCGGGCTGACCATAGACACGACCTTTATAAGCCTCTCGAAACCGATCAGGTAAGCGCCCAAAACCATCAAAGCCATCAGCGCTGAGCCGATATAGTGGCTGATTCCATAATATTCGTAAAGCGTCGCCCCTGAACCGGATATCAGCACCGCCATGACCGGCATCAGGATTATCGGAACCAGCCATGAGTAGACTGTTCCAAGCTTGTTACCGCAGAAGTATCGATAATGGTTAAAGCTCTCGTCGTCCTTTTGTTCATATCCGGTTGTCAGCAGAGTTTGACCCAAAATAAGAAATCCAATTAAATTAAGCAGTATGATAACGTAGCTGGCATAGCCGTAGCTGGCGAAGAACTGCAGAATCTCCTGACCGGTAGCAAATCCGGAGCCGACAACCCATGCGATATAGGCTCCGGCATATTTTAGTATTGCTTTTATATCGTGACCGCTTTGGCTTGCTTCCATTGATAGTCCTCTCATTGCAGGATGTTGATAACGCAGTTTAATTATAACACGGTTCGAGCTTTCATGCTGTTCGTCAATAAAAAAAGCACACTTCCGGGCAATGTCATTAAGCAAGGCCTGGAAGAGTGCATCGATGAAGAGGTATCCGGCTTCTTTCCTGGGAACAACGGCGGAAACAATCAATTTATACTTCCATTGCCCAGATTTCTAATTTGCGCATGGTTTCTCTATAGGTTTCGTGACTGATGTCAGGTAGGTACCCTCCAAGAGCTTCTTTTGCTGCCTGGAAACCTTGATCTATAGCTCCCTTTAGCTCCTCATATTTCGACTTATCGCCACCGGAGACTGATTTGGCGAATTCCACGAGTCTGTCACTAACTGCCTTGACTCCAAATTCCCCATCTTCTGAGATGGCGAGCCTTGCCTCTTCAATATCCTTCGTACTGGCTTCTCCCTGATGTGAAAAACCTCTGACCTGGAAGATCTTATGGCTTTTACCTTGCTTTAGAATCAACTGTTCCACGATTCGGCGCAGATTTTCATTGGCTTGTTCCGCCATACTTTTTAAGGAAGCTATATCGGATGAATCCAATTTTTTATTGATGGTTAAATTGGAGTATGTAGCAGCTACCGGTTCGTTTTTTTTTGTAAACGCAATGGCGTCGGCTTTCGGCTTTGAAACCTTCTGCTCATCCTTTTCATTCTGTCTGCTGATATACTCCTTATCATACGCTGCCGTCTTGGCTAATCCCGGCGGTTGGTTGGGTCTGATTTGATTTATCATAGAGCATTCTCCTTTCAGCAATTTCACTTTATATTACGGTATTCGACAATATGTAGAAAAACTTTAGGAGGTAGGCGCTTTTCTTAATGCTCCATGCCTTTTCAGGCTCGAATCCTCTTGCCTTGATAAAACAGAAACGAGACAGGGATGAACCCTATCTCGTTTCCGTTGGTGCAGGCAAGAAGACTCGAACTTCCATGCCCTTGCGAGCACACGGACCTGAACCGTGCGCGTCTGCCAATTCCGCCATGCCTGCGCGACGAGATTTATTGTAACATAGCTTCTATAAAAAAGCCACAACTTTTTGAAAGGAGTTGAAAAGAAATAAGTGTCGATATTTTGTTAGATTTGTATCAACGAAAAAATAGAAAGAGATAAATTCTCATTTACAATTTCTATATTGTCAATATTGACAATATAGAAATCACGGCTGATAAACGATAGCGGTGTAAAACGGCAAAAAGTATCAAGAGTGAGAAAAAAACAATTGTTTATTTCCTAACAATACAAAATATGGATATTATTTTATTGATACGTTTGTCTTAATTCGTAGAATGGACATAATGAACACTTGATTTCACAATATTTTACGTCAAAACGCTATTGAAAACAGAATTGTCGGAATTATTTTACTAAAGCTCTTGCATAGGCATAAAAAATGCATACAATAAAAACATAATTGTTTTATGTCCTGAAGCGGATACGGGAGGTGATATTGGTATCGCATGGACTCATCATTGAGAGGAGGATTACATAATTATGAACTCAAAATTCGATGGATACTCGAAAATTATTAAGACTTATGGAATTTTGGCAATTTTTTTCATCGTTGTCGTATTACTGTCGCCGGATAATGCCGAGGATTTTGGCTTATTGACCTTGATTCCGGCTGCGTTTCTGTTGATTTACATTTTCTATACGAAACGTATATTAGAATCCCTGATGTTGGGAGGACTGCTAGGTTTTCTCATGGGTAATAAAGGTGATTTCTTTTCACCGTTAAGCGATTCTTTCCTTGAGATTATGATCAACGAGGACATTGGCTGGCTGTTCATCGTATGCGGTCTCATGGGGAGTATCATCGCATTGATTGAGAGAGCTGGAGGTGCTTATGCTTTCGGCGAATGGGTATCAAAACGAGCGAAAACGAAAAAAAGCACCCTTCTTTGGACTTGGGTGCTTGGCGTAGTCATCTTCATTGATGATTACCTCAACTGCCTAACGGTAGGTGCTTCCATGTCCCCACTGACCGACAAGCACAAAGTACCAAGGGAATTCCTTGCATATATTGTTGACTCTACAGCAGCTCCTGTATGTGTATTGGTCCCCATTTCTACCTGGGCAATCTTCATTGGAAGCTTGATGGAGCAGAATGGCATGGCTCCGGATGGCGAAGGAGTGGCCTACTTTATCAGGACGATCCCCTTCAACTTCTATGGATGGTTTGCTGCATTAATCGTTCCCCTCGTCATAATTGGGGTAGTGCCCATATTCGGTCCTATGAAAAAAGCTTTTAAGAGAGCCGAAGAAACTGGAGTTCTAGCCCCTCCGGGATCAGAAAAGATTGACATGAAGGCAGGGGAGAACTTTGACCCCCCCGAGAATGCCAAACTGAAAAGCTTCTTCCTCCCCATTATCGTTCTGGTGGCCTCCACGATAATCTTTGATGTAGACATGCAGAAAGGCGTAATATCCACCTGTGCGTTTATCTTTGTCTATTATATTGCCACAGGAATCATGGGCCCTGAAGAGTACATGGATCTGCTCATAGCAGGCATTAAAAACATGCTCTTCCCATTGTTCATGGTAGTGCTTGCTTACTTCTTTGCTGCCGCCTGTGATCAAATCGGATTTATAGATTATGTCATTGGCGTGGGCATGCGGTTCATGACTCCTCAGATGTTCCCGTTGGTAGTGTTCATCACCTTCGGTATTACTGAATTTATCATGGGTCTAAGCTGGGGCATGTATGTCATCGCTATGCCTATCGTCATTCCGCTTGCTGCAGCATTGGGTGCTAATCCGTTTGTTGCTGTGGGCGCCGTCTGCTCAGCCGGTGTCTGGGGCAGCCATATTTGCTTCTATTCAGATGCCACTATTCTCACATCAGCAGCTACCGGCTGTGACAATTTCCGGCACGCCATGACACAGCTCCCATATGGTATGCTAGGTATGTTGCTTTCTGTGATTGGATTCCTTATTGTTGGCATGCTGGGGGTTTAGCATGTATCAATGCAGGGCAACTATTATAGTACAGTAAGATCCGTAAATAACGGTTTCATTCAACTGAAGCGGAGAAGAATTTCTCCGCTTCAGTTGAATGAACATTCAGGTGTGCAGGCAGAGGAAGGTGATCTCAATGACCGCGTTACAAGAGATTCAGAATACAGTTCAGGACGTGGCCGAAGCCATCGCTGCGGCATTGCGAATCGATGCCGAGATAGTCGATGAGAAGCTCACGATTGTTGCCGGCACAGGTCGCTATTGCGAGAAGATAGGAGAAAAAGAAGAAGAAGGAAATCTAAAGTCCGGCTACCTTTACAGTGAAGCGCTTAGAACCGGACGTGCCTATATCGTTGAAGAGGGCAAGAGCCATCCGAACTACGCCCCCAGAGAAAATGAGCTGGCTGAGGTTTGTTGTCCTATCATGTATGATGGAAGCGCCATTGGCCTTATGGGATTGGTTGCTTTCACGGAAGAACAGCGCGGCCGCCTTTTAGAAAGCAAGGATGATCTGCTGTTGTTTCTGACAAGAATGGCAGACCTTTTGTCCGCGAAAGTCAGGGAAAATAAGGTTACCGGCCAGATGAAAGCCGTATTGGATTCCATTCATGAAGGTATCTTGTCGGTGGATAAGGCTGGAATCGTCGTCTCTGCTAACCCTATGGCGGTTAAGCTACTCAAGAAGGGCAGGGAATCCCTGATTGATTCATCTATATTTTCAATCTGGCCCAACTCTCCGGCACTGGATGCCATTCGCTTCGGGGTGAGATATTATGATCATGAAGAAATCACCCGAATTTCAATGGACCAGATCAATCACTTTATTACAAGTATTTGCCCAATCTTTTCCGGTTACGAAAATAGCGGAACACAAGAAAACTCCGTTTCCGGAGCAGTAATCTCTTTTCGGGATATTGCGGATGTCAGACAGATGGTCTACAATCTTACGGAAATTGAAGAGATTACATCTTTTCAACAAATCGTTGGAAACAGCGCAGTTGCACAGAGCCTTCGCGAGCAAGGCGAAAGGATATCCGGTTCCCTTTCCACTGTATTGATTACCGGGGAAAGCGGTACGGGAAAAGGGCTTCTGGCTAGAGCTATCCATGCTTCCAGCCCTGTAAAAGACGGGCCGTACATTGTA
>JBAYOC010000051.1:0-7722 GCA_041678465.1 Anaerovoracaceae bacterium
AATTTTACACAGTTCCTCAGGGGTGCAGTCCACCAAATAAGAAAGCCCTGCTTTCTCCATGGACAATATCCGATTGGCCACAGAAAGGGCGGAACTCTCTCTCGTTCCCGTGCCTATGAGAATAGCTAAAAGCTCGCTGTTGGACAGGAATACACTGCCATACCGCAATAGCTTCTCTCTTGGCCTCTCATCCTCAGGAAGTTCCTTTATGGTGACATGGCCCATTTTCATTCGATTGTTCATCTTGAGTTCCTCCAAGACAGCCTTCTGCCCTAAACGAACCCATCGCCACAAAGCCCCTGTGTCAATGCCTGCGACATTGTATTCTATTCTAACATAATGCAGGCAAAAAATATATTCTTTCCTCAAAAAACGCAATATATATTCGTTACCGGTCGCCTTGCAAGTCCTTATTTGAAGGGGACAGACAACAGACTCGCCCCAACCACATATACTACTAACACAAAAAACTGCCCACGGTGGAAAGGAGCTATTACATATATGAGTATATCATTGATATTAACCTCTCTTCTGCTGTCCAATCCACTGGTACTTTTAACCTCCTATGTTTCTATGGGGAATTCCTTCCCTCAACCTCTTAGCGAAGAGGAAGAGGCACATTATCTGGCACTTTTCGAAAATGGCGATACCGCGGCCAAAAACACCCTAGTTGAGCACAATCTTCGCCTCGTGGCTCATATTGCGAAAAAATATAATACTTCGGGTTGCTCCCCTGACGATTTGATTTCCATCGGCACCATTGGCCTAATCAAGGCAGTTAATACGTTCAATCGAAAAAAGGAAGTCCGCCTGGCTACTTACGCTGCCAAGTGCATCGAAAACGAAATTCTCATGCACCTTCGCATGTCGAAGAAATGCAAGGTCGAAGTATCTCTGAACGATCCCATCGGCACGGATAAAGATGGCAACGAAATCAGCTTCAACGATATATTGGGCAGTGACGTGGATGACATCATCGAAGGACTTGACACTAAGATAAAAGTCAAAAATTTGTATAAAGCGATCCGGGAGCTTCTCAGTGAACGGGAACAGACAGTCATCGTGAAGCGCTTCGGTTTGGATGGAGGTCCCTGCAGAACCCAACGAGAGGTTGCAAAGCATCTGTGCATCAGCCGTTCGTACGTTTCCCGCATCGAGAAAAAAGCTATTATGAAACTGAAAGACGCCTTCCCGGATTGCGATGAGGAGAACTAAGGATAAAGGGCGGATATAATTTCCCCGAACATAGAAGAGGCAATACTTTCTCCGGGGTAGTCGTCTTCGATATAAAGAGTTATTCCGTACAAGGGATCTTCTTCGGGAATAAAAGTGCTGTACCAATGAGGGCCACGGAAACCTTCCGCCTGCTCTTGTATTTTCTTTATGGATTCCGCAGATATAGCTTGTCTTCCTTCTATTTTCGGAAAAAAGGATGCACCTCTGATTCCCTCTACCGTTCCTCGTATTACTGTCAATTTGGAATCCCATCCATCCAATGCGATAATACGGGTTATGCGGGCAGCCTGCATGGGGGTTATCGTCAATAATGACTCTCCCTCATCAAATGTTGCATCTCCGGTCTTCAATGCTTCTACAAACTCGGACAGATTTCCTTTTGCCTGTCCCGACAATAGCTCTACCGCCTCTTCGGATAATCCGTAGGCTTGAGCTGTATCAACAAAGGACTCGAGGGAGACAATTTCTGATAAACCCTCCATGTCCGTTTCCGGAGCCGCTGTGGCAGTAATCAATGGAAAGAAAGGCCCTGCAGGGTAGGTAGAACTTGTTGCTTTATTCACCAGCTCCTTCTCTCTTTCGTGTGGATCGAACCCCGGAGTACAAGCAGAGGCCAGGATCTCACCGGAAGGAATATGCGTTACCACGACAGCCCCGCTCTTGCCACTGTCTGACAGGACCATCTCTACCCTGTTTTGGATATTCAGATCCAGAGTCGTGAGTACGCCCCACTCTCTGCCGTCATCTTTCATATGGATACCTGCTCCGGGAATGATATAGCCCCGTCCGTCATTTTGTACAGAATACAGCTTTTGCCCTGAAGCCAGCACCGTATCAAAATCCTTTTCAATCCCACTCACTCCCAGCTGATCCAATTGACTTACATAACCGATTATATGCATAGCCGGTTGATTTTCACTGTATCGATTCCGAGATTTCATCACTAGCGCGCCATAATCTCTGCAAAGGGCTTTAATTCCCGTCCTGTCAATGTCTGCGATATTGTAGACGTGATATTTGTCATTGCTGCTTTCGATGAAGCGTGCATCCATCTTGTGCAGCAGTTTTTCAGCGTCTTCATCCACCTTGCGATCTTCAATCAGCAAGAAAAAGCTTTCTTTCATATTTGTCAAAGGCCGGTTGCCCCGATCGTAAATAGTACCTCTGACACTCAAGTCAGAGAGAGCTGTTAGGCTTTGGTTCTCTGCAAGCAGTCTGTATTTTGATCCTTCCATCAACTGAATTACAGCCAGACGAGCCGTGAGGCCGAACAGCAATAAGCTAGTGATTACAAGTAGGAAAAGCATACGTCTTTTCATTTCTTTCACCTTTCGCGCGTTTGCTACGCACCAATGTTATCCTTGACTTAATCCTGGTTTTTTATGCTATAATAATAGAGTTTGAGCTTTGAATGCAGCACGTATGACGATATAGAAATGACCTCTAGAAAGGACTAAAATTATGGCAGTTATCCGACCGTTTGCCGCTCTGCGGCCATCAGAAAAATATGCAGAAAAAGTTATCTCATTACCCTATGATGTAATGAATCGCAGCGAAGCTCTTAAGCTTTCCCAAGGGAATCCCCTGAGCTTTCTGCACATCTCCCGATCCGAAATCGATTTGCCCCACATAGAAAACCCCCACCACCCGGAGGTCTACCGCCAGTCGAAGCAAAAACTAGACGAATTTGTATTCCGGGGTATCTTAGTTCGAGAGGAGCAACCCTGCCTTTATATCTATCGACAAACCATGAATGGACGTAGCCAGACCGGAATTGCCGGCTGCGTTTCCATCGATGAATATCTGGATGGCACAATCCGAAGGCACGAGCTTACCCTAGTAGAAAAAGAACAGGATAGGATTCATCACTTTGATGCATGCAGTGCAAACACAGAGCCTGTTTTTTTGACCTATCGCCACAGTCCGAGATCCACGATTTCACGGAGGATTGGATTCAGAATCATGCCCCGGCCTATGATCTCATTGACGTCCATTCCGTAGGCCACACTCTTTGGGTAGTCGATGACCCCAAAAAAATTGAAGGCATGGCAGAGTGCTTTCATCGAATCCCCACCCTTTATATAGCGGATGGCCATCACCGTTCTGCATCCGCAGTGAAGGTGGGCATGAAGCGCCGGGAGGAAAAGCCGCACTATGACGGCTCCGAAGAATTCAACTACTTCATGGCCGTTATCTTTCCCGATTCGGACCTGAAGCTTTACGATTACAACCGGGTCGTAAAGGATTTGAACGGAATGAGTAAAGAGGAATTCTTAACCGCTCTTTCCTCTTCTTTTCGGATTGAAAAAATGAGCGAAGCTCCCTTTGATCCTGATGAACCGCATGTATTCTCCATGTTTCTCGAGAGATCATGGTACCGGTTGTCCGCCAAGGACAGCATCCTTTCCAGTCATATCATTCAGGGACTCGACGTGTCCATCCTACAGAACCACGTCCTTGAACCCCTTCTAGGAATCCGGGATCCCCGAACAGACTCCCGTATCGAGTTCGTGGGCGGAATCCATGGAATGGAGGAACTAGAGCGCAGAACAGAAACGGACATGGCTGTAGCCTTTGCCCTCTACCCAGTTTCTATGGAAGATATGTTAACAGCATCCGACCAAAATGAGACTATGCCCCCAAAATCAACCTGGTTTGAACCCAAATTGGGCAGTGGACTGTTCATTCACATGCTTTAACTGTGTTAACATTTGTGGATTATATTCTGATTATGTTCTGCTGAAATAGAAATAGGACAAGAAAACTCATAAGTTAAGCAATATGTCCTATCTGACAATCTTGGAAGTATTAAAATTAACCATGTGCCCTCTGGCATAGGACACATTCCTTCCATGTAGATGAGATGTGTCCTATAATTTTGACAAATATAGGACAGGGGACTTTCAACATTAAAAACCCTGTCCTATTGAATGGAATTTTAAACGGCTTGGAGCCCACTATTACATTGAGTTAGGACAAAAGATAAATACTATAGCTACTCGTGTCCTAAATGGTGGAGGAATTATTATCATAATCTCTGCTTCTGTTGATATGGTTTAAGATATATCGTGCCGATTGCTCTATATCCATATCCGTGGTATCGATCTCAATTGCATCCTCGGCCTTCTTCAGAGGATTCAATGGCCGGGCACTGTCATTATGATCTCTGGCTACAATGTCAGCCTCTACATCGGCAAGTTCAACCCCTTGCCCTTTCTCTCTCAGCTCAAGCCATCTTCGTCTGGCTCTCTCAGAGACGGTGGCTGTAAGAAAAAACTTGTATTTCGCATTTGGAAAGACATTGGTTCCGATGTCTCTGCCATCCATGATGACGCTCTTTTCCTCACCCATTGCTCGTTGCAAAGCCACAAGCTTTTCCCTCACCTCAGGAAAGGCCGAAGCGTCTGATGCCATTTTAGAGATCTCCGGCGTTCGTATCGCCTGGCTGATTACTTCTCCGTCCAGAATCGTCTCCCCCTGCCGGAAATCGATATAAGTCTTATCCAGCATAGCCTTTAGGGCGTCCCTTTGCTCCAAGGAAATTCCTTCACGCAGCATCTTGTAACCTACTGCACGATACATAGCCCCCGTATCGATATAATCAATCTGCAAGGCTGTTGCCAGCATCTTCGCTATGGTACTTTTACCCGCGCCGGAAGGGCCGTCGATAGCAACCTGAAAAGCCTGCGCCATCTATTTATTTTCCTTTCCGTTCTTCAGTAATTTTTCAATCTCTGCAGCAAAGGTGTTCACATCGGTAAACTGGCGATAGACGGATGCGAAACGCACATAAGCTACTTCATCCAAATTCTTCAGGTGCTCCATGATCACCTCACCGATTACCTTGCTTTCGATTTCCTTTTCCATCATATTGTTCAGACCGCGCTCAATGTCGTTTACGATCTTCTCAATATCCGCAATGGGAACCGGCCGCTTTTCACAGGCTTTCAGTATGCCGTTGAGTACCTTATTGCGATCAAAGGCTTCTCTGGTCCCATCCTTTTTGATCACCATAAAGAACACTTCTTCTACCTTTTCATAAGTAGTGAAACGCTTTCCGCAATCATCGCATTCTCTGCGCCGCCTGATGGCATGTCCTTCCTCAGTGGGTCTGGAATCGATGACTCGTGTATCGTTGTTTTCGCAAAAAGGGCATTTCATAGGATGTCCTCCCCAGTACTGCTGCAACTACTGATTTTATCTATTCTTGAGGTTCATCTATCTTGTCATACTTCTTCATTATTATAAACCATTTCAACTGGCGCATGCAAGCTGTTTCCCGCCGGCACATCCACAAGCACCACGTCCTGCCCTATTCTTTTTACGTCCTTCCAGCGTATGACTATATCTTCTTCCCTACCAAAAAAACTGAACATCCGTCGTTCAGCAGGCACCACGATACCTTCTACTGTACCTTTCTGCAGGTCGATTTCCATATCGTCTACAAAGCCCATGCTCTTGCCGTCATAGATATTGATCACTTCTTTGTCTCGAATATCCTGAGTACTAATCATCCGAATCACCTCCATAATACACAATATGACAAGCCTCCCCCGGTCATACATAATTCCTTCCGTTATGGGTTGTTTATTTGTTACTGTTCACACTGGTCTGTATGTGGAAATTCTTGTCAGACTCATGATGGCCCTTGATGATCCCTTCGATTCGCTGCCAAATGTGCAAAAAATGCGGTTGTGGTCAACTCCTGTAGCATTTTGACCCTTAATTCGCAGCAAAGTGAGCAAAATTTCAAGTTGTACGTGAATTGCAGCTAAATTCGCCTCTGGATGTTCAAAAATTCAAGTTGTACGTATGACGGAGAAGAAATACCCCAATAAATCAACGTACAACTCAATAATTTGCACAGAAATGGACAATAAGATAAACAAATCGACGTACAACTTAGAAATTTGAACAGATGAAGCACGGTTCTTGCCCCCAGAACTTCTCACGATTTTTTATCTAGAATGTTCACACACAAGCGGGGGGGGTTGTACAGATGAGGTCAGATTGGGTGTGAACAGTAACAAAATTGACAAGTGATAGGAAGTTTCTTACAGAGTGCACAATGGTATCGTAGGTATAAACACGAATACGGTCTTACCAATATAATTTACTATTTTTTCAATAGAGCCTCAAAGCCGCTGCTGTATTTGGTGCTCCCATCGGGAAGCACCCAGATGGCTTCCGTGCCTGGAAGCCCTTCAATGTATAAGAAGCCTTCTTCGTAAGGCATATTGTAAACCATTGTAGACAGGACGTCTGCCATGCCTGAATCTTCGCAGATAATGGTCACCGCAGTAAGGTATGCTGCAGGCATCAAGGTTTCCGGATCGATGATATGGTGGTAGCGCTTTCCATCCACTGTATAATACCGGATATAGTCACCGCTGGTCACAAGGGATTTATCCGTGATTTCCACAGTATAAAGATCTGCGCTCCCCCTTTCGGGGCTTTGGATCCCGATGCTCCAAAGCTGCTTATCCTCCCCCTTGTAGCCGAAAGAACGCACATTGCCGCCTACGCTGATCAATCCATCCGTAAAGCCTTGCTCCATGATGTATTTGCTGACTTGTTCAACCGCATATCCTTTTGCGATCCCACCTACATCCAGTCTCATCTCCGGGTCCGTAAGGTAGACCGTGCTATTTTCCTCGTCGATGACCATGTCCTCGATATTTACGTGACCTGCTGCAGACCTTAGAAGTTCCATAGGCGGAACCTCAGCACGCTCGGGATCATCTGTGCCCAATTCCCTATAGTCGTGCCAAATTTTTAGAACTGTACCCAGGGCAATATTCATCTTTCCTTCCGATAGGTCATGTGCCTCCCGGGCAAAGAGCAACAAATCAATAATACGTTGATCTACCTTTACCGGTTGGATCCCCGCATTGTCGTTGATTGTCTTTATATTATTCACACCCTCGTAATCATGATAAATGTCGTAAAGTTCATGGTAAATCTCCAGCTCATCGTGAATCAGCTGAACGTATTCACTGAAATCATCTTTGCTGTCGGAATACCCGATTATCCTGGTTGCGGTATCAAACAGTTGAAGGAACTCTCCTTCGTAGCGTTTTTTCTCCGGACCTCCGCAAGCCCCCAGGTTGAACAACATAAACAGGGTGATGAATATTGCAATGGATTTTCTAATCAATGTAAGCTCCTAAAAGCCGAGAGGTAGACATGTCTACCCCTCGGTGTTGGTTCATTCATACTTTATGGATTGTTTATTTTGCAAACTCATATGCTTTCGCAACGTTGCTCATAAAAGGTCCAACGTGTACGGTTACAGAAGCTGCAAGGTCTGCATCAGCAGCAACGCCTTCGTCAGTCAATGCGATTCCTTCTACCTCGTCAACGGTCTTTCCGATTACGTATGCAGCGAATGCAGCAGCCTGCTCATTCCACTCTTTGCCGATTCCGGAGGCTTTTGCCATACCATAGTCAGGGCCCAGCTCGTTCTTTGTCGGAAGTGCTGCGGTC
>JBAYOC010000052.1:0-7713 GCA_041678465.1 Anaerovoracaceae bacterium
AGCCTCTGCGGGTCTGGCTACCGCATTGTGTTCCATAGAGCTGATGACCAGCCGATCACCGTGACGGAGCATCCCATGAATCACATAGTTGAGGCTGAATGTCACATTTGGTGTAAATACCACATTGCTTTCCCGGTCAAAGCCGAAAAAATCCCCCAGCTGTTCCCTGGTCTCCAATAGTTTCTCTGAAAGAGAATAAGAGGAGCGGTAACCACCCCGGTTCACATTGCAACCGACGTTTTCAATATATTCAAGCATGGCCTGACCAACACCCGGAGCCTTCGGAAACGAAGTACTGCCATTATCCAAATAAACATTCCCCATTTTGTCAATCTCCTTTACAGCAATATTAGCAGATTGATAGCGGAAATACAAACAGCAACTATGTGGCTGGTTCTGCAGCCAAAGGTCTTAATGCTACTCTGGACAAGGACAACGGCTACGCTACCAGCTTCCTCAGTTCTCTGACGTCTATATTTGATCTTCATTATACATGTAGGAGGTCTCCTTTCGGAGTCCAAAGGTGTCCAACTTTTTTGCGAACAAAAAATCAAGTTGTACGAAAATCGTAGCTAAAGCTGCTTCTAAATGAGCAGAATTTCAAGTTGTACGCCTAACGTAGAGGATAAAAACCTATATATTAACGTACAAGTCGTAAATTTGCACAAATTTTCCTAAAATGTGGATATCCAAATTGGGAAATCAACGTATTACTTGAAAAATTGCACAGATGAGGCTGAAAAGCCGCCACGGGGTCTGTCCCTGTGGGGGCATTTTCAACCACGGGGTCTGTCCCCCTGGGGGCAAAAACGGCGGTTTCCGAGGGACATATCCCGGCGCAGCGTGCGATTTATAGGCTTCTGCTGAAGCCCACCGTTTCTTCCGCCGCCCTCTGGGGGTAGAATCCATGAAATATTCTATAGTAAAAGAGATCTTCTTTGCTTTTCAGCCGATGGCCAGCAGTGGTCTCCCTATGCCGGGCAAATTCCCGATCTGAAATTCTTTCCTCAGCTGCGCGTCTCATCAAATCAGAGGACCCGGCACCGATGCTGAATTTCTTTTTCTTTCTTTCCACGATTTCCCGCGGCAGCAGGTGACTGAATGCCTTTCTCAAAACCCACTTCTCCTCGCCGGCAGGGCCATACATCATGGAGTCAGGAATTCGAAGAGCATACCGGATTAAGTCCAGATCCAAAAAAGGAACCCGGGCCTCCATTCCAAAGGCAGCGGCCATCCGGTCTCCCCTCTGTAGCCCCGTGCTGTGCAGAGTTTCCAACAAGCGATAGGCTTCCGACTCCCGCTCTTCTTCCGACAGGGACTTCATGTAAGAGTAGCCACAGAAAAGCTCATCTGCACCCTCTCCGGAAAGAACGACCTTATCCGGTTCCGCCGCCATCTTGGCAAGAAAATAATTCGGCACAGAACTCCGCACCAGTGCCGCATCGTAGGATTCCAGATGATAGATAACGGTTGGCAATACCTGCAGCATTTCTTCCAGGGTGTAAATGTATTCATGATGCTTCGTACCCAGATGTTTCGCGCACAACCGGGCATGAAGGAGGTCCTCGCTTCCCTTCATTCCCACAGCAAAGGAATCTACCCCTGCCCATTCACGGGCCGTCAATGCCGCAATAATACTGCTGTCCAACCCTCCGCTGAGATAAACGCCAAAGGGGCGGTTGCGATCAATCCTCTGCTTTACCGCGTTTGTGAGCAAGCCCTGTATTCCCAACTTTGCATCCTTGAAGGTTGCGATGGGCTCTTGGGCAGAAAAGCTGTGAAACCGAACAAAACGATCCTCCGCTTGTGTATAGTCACCCGCTTGATAATAACTTCCGATAGGAAACTCCTGAAAATCCGGAGCTATTTCCGACAGCGCTTTGAACTCCGAAGCGACACAGACCTTCTCTTCGTCCTCACTGATATAGAGGGGTTTAACGCCCAAGGGATCCCGTGCAATAAATATACGGTTAGCCTCTCCCTCTTTCCCATCTTTGCCTGCGTCTATGCCCTCATTTACTCCTTGATCTGCCGCATACACAATAAATGCATAGGAACCTTCCAGTTTATGTACACATTCCTCTCCGACTTCTTCATATAAATGGAGTACCGCCTCCCCATCCTGGTCGGACAAGAAATGATGTTTTCTTTTCAACATTTTTCGAATATCTGATGTGTTACATAGCCGTCCGCTGAACAGAATCCGCATGGAATCGTTTTCATTGGAAATGGGTTTTATCGGCTTCCGATGCCGGATGTTATCACGCATTCGGCCTAATTCGCTCCGATTCCTTCGGAGCACCGCCTCATTTAATTGATAAATTTGTGCAATTCCTCCCATAAAACGTACCTCCCGACAACCTCTCTTCTTCTACTAACTTATGTTCATCTTTTTTGCTCCATGCATCCATTCCCCCTTCCACACAACGAGTGTCCAGCTTGCCGGCGGCATAAGCATTCCCCTTCAAGTGAGGGGCATCTAATATTCCCAACCTTATGGCCTCGGCCAAAACCACCGGATCCGTAAGGGGATCCATTTCCTCGTGTCTTTCCATCCTTTTGGCCAGTTCCACGATGGCGGAAAGAAGCACGGAAGCCTCGTTCAGCAGTTCATCCTTTCGCCGGATGACAAGAGGGTCCGCCAGGGAATCGGCATTCCCTGTAAAGCAATTCTGTATGACTCCCTGAACGATTTCACAGCTTTCAATTACATCTGAAGCTTCCGCAGCATGATCCCCCTCACAGTAGCCCACAACGTGAATAATATGGGGCTTGATCTGAAGCGCATGAACGGTAGAAGCAGCCAATTGTCCTTTTGCTACGTTCTCTCTTGGAGACAGATGGAGCAACCCTGCCCGGGCCTGCCTGTATGAAGTGAAATCCTTATCGTGGAGGGATTCGATGAGGAGGATCTTCGCCAGCATCTTTGCCAGATCCATTGCCGGCGTTATCATCGGAGGAGTGTTGAACATGTATTGCGCCACATAGCGCCTTACCCCCATAGCCTTGGCATTATAGGCCGCCAGGTAAGCCATCACCACCGCAATTGCATCATGGGCATCCCGCAGGCTCCAGTGATGAGATTCGTTTACCTCAAGAGGAATATCGTTGAGTCCGTACCAACGCATGGCTTCCTGATTTTCCCGGATGGCCGCTTCCGGAGGACGCTTTGAACGACCGTCAAGGGCACTGTACCAGCAGAGAGGAACTGCCCCCCATGCATTGTTAATCGTATCCTTAGAAAGCTCCGCCCAGGACACTAGATCTCTGGTGCCGCTGTAGATTCGCAACATGGGAAAGTTGCCCGCCCGACTGGCCTCCTTGAAGCGCAGCAGGTCATCTCTATGGCGTATGGGTGTACCGCCGGCTCCGCTCTGCATGGGATCCATGTCCTCGGATCTGAAAAAGGATTCCTGGGCGTTTTGATCCGGTGCAATGGAAATCACGTCCAGCACCCGGGCTTCGGCAATCTCTCGAATCCCCTGTTCGGTCCTTTCCAAATCGGGCAGACCGAAATGGTGGCGTAAAAGGGGTGCGGGCTTTACCGCATTGATTCGATCCTCCAGATAGTCGCTGTTCTGCCTCGTCTCACAGGTCCCTTCCTTGCATTCCAAATATTCCATGGTATCCGAGGTGCTTTCCAGCCCGGTGAAGCAGCGTTCAAATATGCCTGTCTCATCCGCAACCCGGCAGACCGGGGGAGTTCCACCAAAGGCAAACCGATACCGCTTCCGTTCATCCTCGTTTATCTTGGCCTTAAAATCCTCTAGAAGGTTTTGAGCCACTTCCGGAGTTAACCGATAGCTTATTCCCACTATGTCGGGTCCAAAGTCGCGGATTTCCTCTATAAACGTATCTACGGGAACAGCCGCCCCTAAAAACCGGGTTTCGTACCCCAGTTCTTCGGCCAGCTTGAGAAACCTCACCACTCCTGCTACATGAACACAGTTGCCTATGGCTCCTGCAAGAACTCTTCCTTTCATGGCTAATCTCCTTCCCCTTTCTATCCTTCTGTGATAAAGCTGCGAAGTTGTTTCAAGGTCATGCCTGTCAGCCCCATTTGCTCCACGGTACGTCCGCATGCCCAGTAATCCGTTTCGTGGAGGATGGACGCCATTAGGATAATAGAATCGATAGTAGGCGTCGGTACATTGCAGAACCTTCCCAGAGATGCAATGGGTACCAGGCTCATAGGAACATCCTCTGTTATGTATCTGTGCAAAACTGTCTTTGGTGCCATGATGCCATCATAGCCTCGGTTGTTCCTCATGGCTTCAATCAGAGTGCGTCCCGCCGCGTCATAGGCGATATATAGCCATTCTCTCGCTGTAATAGCACGAAATCCCAAGGCTTCGGCAACGCAAACTCTTTCTCTGTCCATCTTTTCCAGTATCAATGAAATCGATGCGGTGATGCCTTCTGTATAGTACTCGAAATCGCCATTGGTGCTTTCGATCCTGGCTGCGTTCAGCACGGTGACTGCCGGATGGAAAATAGAGCCGATGTTATCCAAACTGGTCTTCATGACATTATCCCCGGGTATGAACTGAGGCAGAGCCGTACGAAGCGCCTTGACTACTCCAGGGGTTTGATGGGCGGGAATTGCGGCTACGGGGACGCTGTTCTTGATGCGGAAAATCTGTGTTTGCGCCGGATTCACGGACCGGCTGGCATAAAGGAGGGTCTGGGCTTCACATACCACAACATCAGCCCTACATTTCTTCTTCCGTAAAATATTCAACACTTCAAGAGCGCCACCTGTCCTTCCCGGATTCAGCACAATGATCTGGTTGTCAACAAGGTGGGGAACCAGCTGTTCGGCGATGTATCCGTGTCCCGTTGCGGGAAGCACCACCATTATCACATCTCTTCCGTGAATGGCCTCACCGATATCGGAAGTGACGGTTCTCAGCTCGGCAAATCCTCTAGGTACGTTATCATTGTCCGATAGGATTTCGATGCCTCCTCCTTCTTTGATGGATTGGATTCGGTTCTCTCCTCGATTGTAGAGGCTGACATCGATACCGGACAGGGAAAGATGCCCTGCCATGGCTGTCCCTCCGTGCCCGCCGCCCAGCACAGCAAATTTATATTCACTTTTCTCTATGTTCGTTTCCATCTGTGCCCTCCGATGCTATGTTTGCAATCTCCCTTTTTGTCCCTTGGTTTACATTTAATGGTCTCTTTATGCGGCCATAAAAAGGCTCTGATTGAGGCTGGAGTTATTTCAAATTCAAAGCTACAACTGACTATTAAAACTACTGTGGCATTTCAACAATGAAAAGTAATAGAATGATTCTATGATGATGGCAAAATTATATCACGTGTATTCAGAAAATTCAATAAAAATCCCGTGTCCGATTCCTTATGGAATAACTTTGCGAAAATAATCGTGCTCCAATATTTTGGCAGAATACTCAAAGGCTTTGTTTACCCGCCTGAGAGTGTTCCTGGCATATTCGTCGCCTATATTCACACCGGGATTGGGTGTAAAAACGTTTTCCTTTGCATGGTATCTTCCAAGGTCAGAGATCCAGCTACGGTCGCTGAATTCCACCAGACCGGGCGAGGGCGACAATATGTCCTGGCCCGCCAGTAGCCGGGAATCATAGGCCACTCCCATTAGATTGGCTATGGTGGGCATCACATCCAGGCTGGAACAGACTTTATCCACTTGGATAGGCTCTTCCATGCTACCGCTCCAGACGATCAGCGTACTCTTGAATTTTTCAAACTTCTTCTCCAGCTCATATCCGGCCAACTCGTCCATCTCTTCATCCGTAAGACCGTATGGATAGTGGTCTCCGGAAAGGACGATGACCGTGTTCTCCAGTTCACCTGCTGCAGTGAGCTGTTCGATCAGGTAGGATACCGCGAGCTCGAGGTCCACATTGCAGGCCAGATAAGCCTGTGCAGCCTCGGAATAAGGAAGGTGATCCACCTTGGATTTATGCTTTTTTGCCATATAGTTGCCGTAGAAGGTGTAGTTCAAATGGCCGCTTACCGTCATATAATAGGTGTGGAGGGGCACGTTAATCAGGTCACCCGGTAAGGTAATCTGCAGCATTTCAAGGTCGGACTCGGGCCAGGTTTCCGTTACCTTGAGTCCGTTTCCCAGCCCCTTATAATCATAGCCCAGATTGGGATGGGATTCATGCCGATTGTAGTAACTATAATAATGATTATGGTAAGCCTTGCAGGTGTAACCGAGAGGTGTTAGCAGGTTACCGAACCCGTATGGCATATAGTTCTGGCCGGAACGCTTGAAACTCCATAGACCGGATTTGGGTATGAGCCCGGTCAGCGTTACATACTCACCGTCACTGGTGGAAACACTCCATATGGGGTTATAGAAATTATTAAAAACAAATCCCTCTTTGGCCAGACGACTCAAGGTGGGCGTAACGGTTTCGTTCAATGCAAGAGTGGAAAAGGCCTCTCCCACGAACCAGATCAGGTTCTTTCCTTCAAACAATCCCGTATATTCATTCTGTCTCGTGGCGGCCATTCGACTGAAGTGTTCATGCATATCCTGTATCGTTGGATTCGACTCACCGGCGATGAGCGCATCAAAATCAATTTCTATCATATTATAGCCATAATTTATCTCTTGGGGTTCTTCGGGCTCTTCCGGTTCCTCCTCGTTAGGCAGAGGAGCTCCATCGCCGTCTTCGGCCTGGCCGAATAGCAGATACTTGGCATCCAGGCGCAGGGTTGTCACCACACCGAAATTGGAAACGGAGAGGTTTGGAACAAAGGCCTCCCGATAGAGATAACGCACGGGCATAATTCCCGAGCTGTTATTGAAGATAAGAATAAAAGCAACGAGATAAGGGACTATCATCCCAAAACCCAGTCCAAAGAGTACGTCTCGGGATTGCCTGCCTCTCGGCCTCATCCGATCTCCAAACAAGAGAAAAAACAAAATCGGCAGGAGCAGTAACGCGATGTATAACATGCTGTCCCTTAGCCCGGCAGTGGTAGCCGACCAGAATTCTGTGATCGCACCTGTTCCCACAAAGAGGGAATAAAGGGTCCCGAAGGTTTGAAATACCTGGAAATAGACAGTCTGGGCGATAAAAACCAAGGTGAGCAGGGTCAGCAGAACCCCTGCAATGATTTCATTGGTCCTTGGACGAAAGAGGCTTGCAATAAGGCAACAGCCCAAGCCAACCGATACAGAAAAAAGGCTTGTATACAGAATCGCCGCCGGTGAATTCTCATCAAAGCAAGCCATTTTAACTATAATTTCCATATAAAAGACTGCCACCGGGAAAAATAGGTATAACAAGCTCAGGTTTTTAAGTACCCCTTTATTCTCTCTGCCATTCCCTCTATGTTTGAACTGTATTGCGGGCATACTTTTTCCCCTGTCAGCTTTTAATTATAATATTCGCTCCCTATTAATACATTCCCAATAGTATCAGAATTATTATAATCGTTCAACCTCCAGTTTCTAATACCATGTCTGGAGTAATACCTGGGAAACCACCATGTCCGGGAGAAACACCCGAGAGTAACACCCGGGAATACCACCATGTCCGGGAATGGGGATAATCACAATTCCTTGGAATTCGGTCTAATATGAGCAAAAAATCAAGTTGTACGAAAATTTCAGCTAAATCCGCCTCTGGGTGAGCAAAAAATCAGGTTGTACGCCTGACTAAGAGGAAATACCCCAATAAATCAACGTACAACTCGATAATTTGCACA
>JBAYOC010000053.1:0-7690 GCA_041678465.1 Anaerovoracaceae bacterium
ATGGCTCCGGCGGATAAGCCCAAAGTTGCAGTAGCCGTATTGCTGTTTCAGGGAGGAAGCGGAGGCTATGCCGGACCTGTTGTCAGGGAGGTCATCGGGAAATATCTGGAGCTGGACAAAAGCTATGAAGACTATAATTTGGATACTATCGCTACGGATTAGCGGATGATATATGTGGAATGAGGAGAGAAAATGGGAGAAGTTATTGCTGTAACCTCCGGAAAAGACGGAGTGGGCAAGACTGTAATCGCATCAAACTTAGGAGTAGTGCTTGCACAGAACAAGCATTCCGTTGTTTTGATGGATCTGAATGTGGGGTCTCGCAATCTGGACATTTCCCTGGGTTTGGAGAATCGGATTGTTTATGATTTGGTAGATGTTGTGACAGGTGTTTGCAGGATTAAACAGGCCATGATCCGAGACAGGAGATTTCAAAATCTCTATCTCATTTCAGCTCCGCAGAGTAGGAATAAAACACCTATTACAGAAGGGCAGCTTATGGCGCTCTGTCAGGAACTGAAGCAGGTATTTGACTTCATTATTATAGATGCGCCTGCCGGTGCGGGGAACGCTTTGTCCCAGGCGGTTTCTCCCGCTGACAGGGCCGTAGTGGTCACCGTTCCGGAGTATGCGGCCGTCCGTGATACAGAAGGGATAAATGCCTTGCTTTTGAGCAAGGGGATTAAAGATAGAAGCGTAGTGATCAATAAAATAATGCCTGAACTGCATCAGACTGGTCTGGTCCCCGATCCGGAAGAAATCGCAGAAATTCTTAGGATGCCGGTTTCAGGATTGATTCCTTATGACCAGAATATCCATATTTCTACCAACGTCGGTATACCGATAGCTACTGTAAAAGAGAGCTATATTGCTAAAAATCTGAAGAGGGTAGGAGAGAGGATCACCTCAGAAATTGATGACCTTGCTCCGAATGCAGATGTTTAATACGAGACCAAGGGCAATCATGTTTGTTACCACAGAGCTACCCCCTGCGCTGATAAAGGGTAGTGTGATACCGGTTACCGGCATAAGCCCCATGGTCATACCTACATTTTCGAAGATTTGAAAGAAGAACATACCGAATATACCGATAACGATAAGGGACCCGAAGAGGTCCTTTGCATTTCGTGCAATGCGGAGCATACGGTAGAGGAAGATAGCATAGAGGCCTATAATCAAACTGCCTCCAAGGAAACCCCATTCTTCAACGATGACAGAATAAATGAAGTCCGAATCCTGAACGGGGAGAAATTCCAATTCTTTCTGTGTCCCTTCAAAGAGGCCTTTTCCTTTGATTCCCCCCGATCCTATCGCCACCTTAGACTGCCATACGTGGTAGTTGCCGGGAAGGGAGAGATCGTTCGGGTGAAGGTAGGCATCGATACGGTCTTTCTGATGGCCGGCCATAAACCGGTATGCGATGGGTATGAGAAGCACTACAGCGGCCGCAATTTTAGCGTAAAGCTTTCCGTCTGCCCCTGCGGCAAATAACATGATTGCGGCGATGACGCAGATGACGATAGCATTGCCCAAATCATTTTGAAGCACAGCAATGATCCCCACCACAGGTAGTACTGCGGCACACGCCAGCAGGAAGCCTTTGAAGGTGAACAGGCTCTCCCGGCGACGGGAGAGAAACTCGGCATAACAGATGATGAAAGTGATCTTAACGATTTCCGCGGGCTGCAGATTAACAGGACCTAAATCCAACCATCCTCTTGACCCGTACTGCTCCAAGCCGATAACGGGTAGGAAAACAGTCAGCAGGAATAAGAGAGAGGCGACATATATGATTCTGCCCAGACCGTCCAGAATTTTATAATCCACTAACAGGACCAGTAATAAGAGCACCATGCCGAGGCAGAATGCCAGCAGCTGTACTTTCATACTACGCGTAAAGACAAAGCCATCGTCATATGCAGTACTGCCGATGACAATAACGCTTATTGCTGCGAAAACAAGCGGTATAAACAGCAAGACTAAATCGATATTCTTCAATAATTCCCTAAAATACTGCATGAATGACACATCCTCATTTATTACTACTGCACCTAACAGCAGGAAACCTTGGCGGCTATTTTTGCGCCTGGCTTTGTCACAAAGCCTCGCCGAACCACAGGTTCGCCTGTGTTTTGTTTCGCGCCATGCACAAAAATCTCTCGCCAATCTATTCCTGCTTTCAGATGCAGTAGTAATATCTTGACATCAGGCGACTTTGTAAATTATAATATAGATTGTGTAATTATATCAATACCTAAATGCGATTGTACGAAATATACATTATAGAAGAAGGAGGTGTTTTTGCTATAGACGAACTTATATTAAGAATCATTATCACAATTGTAGCCCTTGCCTTGGGATTTTTGATTGGATATATATTCAGAAAAACAGTGGGAGAAAGAGCCATCGGCAGTGCCGAACAAAAGGCTAAAAACCTGATTTTAGACGCAGAAAATAGATCTGAGACCATAAGAAAAGAAATAACTATTGAGGCGAAAGAGGAAGCCCATCGGATTCGAGGCGATATCGAGCGCGAAGTACGAGAGAGAAGAGCTGAGATTTCCAAATCAGAGAGACGCCTGATCCAAAAGGAAGAAGCGATTGACAGAAAGACCGACAACTTAGAGAAGAGAGAAGAAGGTCTGATTAAGAAGGAACAGCGACTTGCGGACAAAGCCCAGGAACTGGACACATTTATAACAAAGCAGATCGAGGAGCTGGAGAGAATATCAGGGTATTCCGTTGAAGATGCAAAGCAGTTATTGCTTTCCAATGTGGAGAAAGAAATTCGCTACGAAGCCTCTCTCATGATTAAAGACATTGAGCTAAAGGCAAAAGAGGATGCGGATAAAAAAGCCAAAGAGATTATCACCGGCGCCATTCAGAGGTGTGCGGCAGATCATGTGGCAGAGAGCACAGTTTCTGTAGTTGCTCTCCCCAGTGATGACATGAAGGGCCGGATCATCGGAAGAGAAGGAAGGAATATCAGGGCGATTGAAACGCTTACCGGCGTGGACTTGATTATCGATGATACTCCGGAAGCTGTTATTTTATCCGGCTTTGATCCGGTAAGGCGTGAAATTGCAAGAATTGCTCTCGAGAAGCTTATCGTTGACGGGCGCATTCACCCCGCGCGGATCGAAGAGATGGTGGAGAAGGCTGAAAAAGAAGTCAACAATATCATCAAAGAAGAAGGGGAGCAGGCCACCTTTGAGGTGGGAATCCATAATCTTCATCCAGAACTGGTAAAACTACTGGGAAGATTGAAATACAGGACGAGCTATGGACAAAATGTACTGAAGCATTCCATAGAGGTAGCTCATCTTGCGGGACTGATGGCAGGAGAATTAGGTTTAGATGTGAAGCTTGCCAAACGCGCCGGACTGCTGCACGATATCGGAAAAGCGCTTGACCATGAGGTGGAAGGCACCCACGTGGACATCGGCATCGATGTACTGAGGAAATATAAAGAATCGGATGCGGTTATTAACGGTATGGCTGCTCACCACGGTGACTACGAAGCGAAGAGCTTTGAGGCAGTGCTGATAGGGGCAGCGGATGCGCTGTCTGCGGCAAGGCCCGGAGCGAGAAGAGAGACCCTGGAGTCCTACATAAAGAGACTGCAGACTCTCGAGGAAATCGCCAACACTACACCGGGAGTAGAGAAATCCTTCGCCATCCAGGCAGGGAGAGAGATCCGTATCCTGGCAAAACCGGAAGCGATGAACGACGAGGAAATCGTATTCCTCGCACGGGAAATCAGTAAGAAGATTGAAAGCGAGTTGGAATACCCGGGGCAAATTAAGGTTAACGTCATCCGGGAGACCAGAGCCATCGAATACGCAAAATAGATATTGATATACACAATAAACAATGGGCGGCTCTCTGAGCCGCCTGTTCTTATTAATAGAAGCAGGGGGACGGTTCTTTTGCTTCCACCACTATTGGTGACAGTGGGGACGTTCCTTAATTGTCACACTGATATCAATTTAATGGAGGAACTATGAAATTTGATACTGTAGTCTTTGATTTGGACGGAACAATTTTATATACACTGGAGGACCTGACCGATAGTCTTAACGTGGTTCTTGGACAGGAGAACTATGGGTTGCGGAGTATGGAAGAGGTCAGGAGCTTTATCGGAGAAGGCTATAGGATGCTGCTTGAACGGGCTCTCCCCTCCGGGACGCCAGCGGCAGAGATAGACCGGTGTACAGAGTTGTTCCAAAACGCATACTTTTCCAATATTGCAAACAAGACAAGGCCGTACGAAGGAATTCTATCTCTGCTTAAAGAACTGAAAAACCTGGGAATTCGCGTGGGGGTAGTCTCAAACAAGATGGATGAGGCCACAAAGGAAGCCTGCAGACACTATTTTCAAGACTATATTGATGTTGCTATCGGTGACAGCCCACTGCGCAATCGGAAGCCCGCTCCGGACAATGTATATGAAGCAATCAAGCAACTGGGATCCCAAAAGCAAAAAACTATCTTTGTGGGGGATTCCAACGTGGATATCCGGACAGCGAAAAATGCAGGCTTGGCTTGTGTGGGCGTAACCTGGGGTTACCGTTCCAGAGACGTACTGGTCCGGGAGGGAGCGGATTTCATCATCGATGAACCTATGGAACTTTTACCTCTCCTAAAGCGCTAGGATCAGTCTTATCTTCCTCATATTAGATTAGTATAGAAATTCTGCCGTTATGGATGCCTCTATCACTAACGGCCCGGGCATGATCTGCGTACCGGCCGCTTCCCTTTGGAACTGGAGAGGCTGAATGGGCAATGAGCTATTTTCAACGATGCGAATAGGAATCGAGTCCGCTTGTATTCCCATGCTCCTAGCAATAGATACAGCCTTCTGCTGTGCATCCTTTAAAGCCAGATTCAACGCCTGGCGATAGTATGAGTCGCGATCAGACAAGTCAAATGCAATGAAGTCAACCCGGTTAGCTCCCATCATCACTGCTGTATCGATGATCCTTCCTACATCATCGATTTGATTTGTCCGTATTTCAAGTATGTTACGAATGGTGTAGCCTCTGTCAATTTGCCTCCCATTCTCGAAGATGTAGTTTTTATCGATAGAATACTGGGCAGTCTTTATATCTGAAACTCCCATTGCCCTAAGAGCTTGTGTGACAGCCTCGATTGCCCGTGCATTCTCCGCCTGCATGGTCGTCAAGTCAAACCCGGTAGTCTGCACACCTAAATGTATGATTGCCAGATCCGGTAATGCGGCAACCTGACCCTGCCCGGATAGAGTCATGCTATTCCTTGTCGCTCGACGCTCTGTGTAACACTTTGCCATAAATTGATACCTCCAATTTGCTTCATGGTTGGGAAACTATAGGATCTCCTATTGAGAGAACCTTATATAAACAGATATATCATTAATCATTATATGTAGTTTGAGGATATTTGGCCCTGTCGGGATGGCGCGGGTGGCAAACAAAGCGTCCCCGTTCCATCCTCCTCGAGAATCAACCATAATTTCGGCTTTAAGGGATTTATGGCTTACCTTCTACTTGAGAATCAGCCAAGAATTTGAGTCTAAGTGATTTATGGCTTATCTCCACCTCGAGAGTCAGCCATGAGTTTGGTCTTAAGGGATTTATGGCTTACCTTCTACTTGAGAATCAGCCATGAGTTTGATCTTAAGGGATTTATGGCTTATCTAGACCTAGAGAATCAGCCATAATTTCGAGTTTAAGTAATCTAAGGCTTATCCTCACCTCGAGAATCAACCATGAGCTTGAGCTTAAGGGATATATGGCTTATCTCTACCTCAAGAATCAGCCATAAACTCGGGTTTAAGCAATCTATGGCTTACATTTTACTAGACAATCAACCATGAGTTTGGTCTTAAGGGATTTATGGCTTACCTTCTACTTGAGAATCAGCCAAGAATTTGAGTCTAAGTGATTTATGGCTTATCTAGACCTAGAGAATCAGCCATAATTTCGAGTTTAAGCAATCTATGGCTGAATTTGTTCGTTCAATACATATCAATAAATTTTGAAAAAGTATTGACATTAACGTAGCGTAAAGCTTTATACTCTTTTTGTGAGGTGATGAGAGTGGAATATACGGTGAATAAATTGGCGAGTATTTCGGGCGTGAGCACTAGGGCGCTACGATATTACGATGAGATCGACCTGCTGAAACCGGCGAAGATACGCTCCAACGGGTATCGCATCTACGGGGGTGCAGAAGTGGATAAGCTACAGCAGATCCTCTTTTACAGAGAAATGGGGGTCGGTCTTGAAGAAATAAAAAGGCTACTGTCAGAATCGGATTATGATCAGGCAAAGGCGCTGACGGGCCATTTGGAAAACCTGATGCGTAAAAAGGATCAGCTAGAGACACTGATTGAAACCGTGCACAAGACCATTCGCTCGATGAAAGGAGAAATAGAAATGAAAGATCATGAAAAGTTTGAAGGATTCAAGCAGAAGCTTGTGGATGAGAACGAGGGAAAATACGGAAATGAAGTAAGATCAAAATACGGAGACAAGGCTGTGGATGCGTCTAATGCCAAGGTGATGAATATGAGTAAGGACCAGTATGATCAAGCTCAAGGACTCACCGCTGAGATCAATGAGACGCTTGCAGCGGCCATGGCGACGGGAGACCCGGCAGGGGAGCTAGCACAGCGAGCTTGTGAGCTGCACAAGAAGTGGCTCTGTTTGTTTTGGGAAGACGGAAAGTATACAAAGGAAGCACATAGAAACTTAGGTCTGATGTATGTAGCAGACGAGCGCTTTAAGGCTTATTACGACAGCGTAGGAGAAGGCACTGCCCAGTTCTTAAGCAAAGCCCTAAACATCTACTGCGAATAACCCCAGGGGAACAGACCCCATGGTTGCTTTTACCCCTAGAGGGACAGACCTCTATTCATTAACGATTGAGACCCAGAAATGCTGCAATCCCCGTTGCAGAGAAAATATATTCTGGATTAGTGAATATTACTATAAAAAAGTCGAAGAGGAACCGAGGTAGTGACGAAGCTCCGGGTTCCCATAAAAACAGCAGACTGAGGCCGTAGTGTAATACTATGCACACGATTGCTATAATTAAAGACAGTCTTTGGGGTATCCGGTTCTTAATCCGGATATCTTTCCATATAGAAAGCAGGTTCAGCGCAAACAGGCAAACCGATAGGATCAGAAGCGGTCGGATTAGCAGAAGGCTGGCATAGACCGGCGCCATCTGATATCTGTAATAGGAATACTCCACTAAGGATTGCGGTAACCATATTAATTTTATCGCAAGGAAAATCATTGACAGGATACCAAATAAAACTGTGATGCGAACACGCAAGGCTTTATTTTCCGGATAGTTATTAGGCGACTGTGAAATGGCTTTCTTCCCGTAGATTACTTCCATTTCATCAGTCTCAAATACATCGGCAATACTGCGCAAGGTTTCCAGATCGGGTTGAGTTTTACCATTCTCCCAATTTGAAACGGCCTGGCGGGTAACGTGCAATTCTGCTGCTAACCGGTCCTGGGTCAAACCGGCTAATAGACGCAATCTTTTTATATTCTTTGAAACACTAGACATGCTGTTCACCTCACCATTATTGTAGGGGATAATAGTGATATAAGTCACGCAATATTATGTTGCGTGCCCCATTTTCCATAGCAGGGTGTGAGATTAAACGATAAACCACGATTTCTGGGGCGCA
>JBAYOC010000054.1:0-7644 GCA_041678465.1 Anaerovoracaceae bacterium
CGGCATGGTCAGGATGACTCTGTATCCTCTGGCTGCCGCTACGGATGCCAGTCCTATACCTGTGTTGCCGCTGGTGGGTTCTATGATGACGCTATCTTCCTTTAAGAGGCCTTTTTCCTCTGCGTCCCTAATCATGGCCAGGGCGATCCTGTCCTTAACGCTGCCTGCGGGGTTAAAGTATTCCAGCTTTGCGATTACGTTCGCGGGGAGCTCCATTTTCTTTTCATAATTGGTCAGCTTCAGTAAAGGGGTTCTGCCAATCAGGTCAGTTAAACTTGTATAAATTTTGCTCATTGATGATGCCTCCTTATATTCTACTATTCTTGTTCGCATCCGGTTTTATTGCTACCGGTGGTGATGGTTCCTCCGCCCACTACGATGTCCTTATCATAGAAGACAACTGCTTGCCCCGGTGTTATGGCCCTCTGGGGTTTTTTGAATTCTACTCGAATCCTGCCATCCTCCATGGGGAAAATGGTTGCCGGAGTCTCAGGCTGCTTGTATCTGGTCTTTGCGGTAACCTCCATGGGTTCTTGAAGTTTCTCGAAAGCTATCAGGTTGATATCCTCTGCAATGAGGCTACTGCGAAACAGGTCCTCGGAATCGCCCAGAGTAACGGTATTCCGCTCTTTGTCCAGGCCGGTCACGTATTTGCGCTGACCAAAACCGACACCCAATCCTTTTCGCTGGCCAATTGTATAATGTATCAATCCTCTATGCTGCCCCAGCACCTTGCCTTTCTTGTCGATAAAGTCACCGGCCGGAGAGACAACACCCATGACACGTTCAAGAAAATCACCGTAATCGTTGTCCTTTACAAAACAGATGTCTTGACTGTCGGGCTTCTCTGCGTTGACAAGGCTTCCGGCTCCGGCGTGCTCTCGAACCTCGCTCTTAAGCATGTTCCCCAGGGGGAAGAGAGTTCTGGCCAATTCCTGCTGGGTCATGGCGTATAGGACGTAAGTCTGATCCTTGGAGGTGTCCTTTGCTTTTTTTAGCAAATACCTTCCTCTCACCTTATCGTATTCCACATTTGCATAATGGCCTGTGGCGATGGAATCATAACCTAGCAACAGAGCCCGTTCCAGCAATCTACTGAACTTAATGTAGCGATTGCAGTCTATGCAGGGGTTTGGCGTCTCCCCTCTTTGATAAGATTCTGCAAATCTCTCTATGACATCTCTTCCGAAATGGAGTCCAAAGTTGAACACGTAGTGGCGTATACCGAGCCGGTTCGCCACCATTTGGGCATCCTCCACATCTGAGATGGAACAGCAGGTCCGGGTACGATCGTCGATACCGATGTCTTCATTATCATAGAGTTTCAAAGTAGCGCCACAGATCTCATAACCCTGTTCTTCTAACAGGACTGCCGCAACGGAACTGTCTACTCCGCCGCTCATGGCCACCATTACTTTTTTCGTCATTAGTACAGCCTTTCTTCCTCAACGGTCCAGACCGGCATCCTTCATCTTTCGAATCAGGTCCTGGGTGATAAGAGCTGTCATGCCCCAGATTGCGTAGCCTTTGTATTGATAGATAGGTATGGATGTAGTGCCTTTACGCCAGTTATATCCGTTGTCAGTATTGATTTTTTCATAAGGGAAGTTATCTGGAATCTTTGGATATACATCCGAGTTGTATACCAATGGTTCCGTGTTCATCAAATAGCTAAGAGGCACGAAGAACACCTCTTTTACCTCGTCACGGCTGGCGGTTACACTTATGCAGGCATCGTAGTCGATCACACCCAAAAAGGGGTACATGGTGAAGTTGCTGTAAGTATGGAGATAATCCAGAGGTGAAATAATCCTTATGTCCGACGGTTGGAGGCAAAGTTCCTCGCAGGCTTCTCGTACGGCACATTCCTCAGGCGTCTCACCTTCTTCGATCCTTCCCCCGGGGAATGACACCTGCCCCGGCTGCGTTCGTAGGGTTTCTGCTCTCACCTCATATAAAATGTGCAGTTCGCTCTTGTGTTCTACCAAAGGAACCAGCACAGAATAATATCGGTAATATCCTAACGGACCGGCTTCATAATCTTTAAATACCTTTTCAAAGTCACTAATTTTCAGCATACTCATATCGACTTCTCTCTAAATATACAACCAGGGGGACAGACCCCTTGGCTGTTTTTGCCCCCACGGGGACAGACCCTCCGGCTACAAATGCTATTTCAATACTACAACGGTTACTCCATAATTACCCGAAATCCGGGATTCATAATCTTTCAATCCCGGACAGGAATTCAACATAGAACCTTTGCTGTTCATCCAATCTTCACCAGGGCAAGTCATTCGAACCAGTCCCGCCATGGAAGGCTCTTTCAGCTTTCTACGCACAGCTGTTTTTATCTTCCCTCCGGTCCCGGAAGACCCGTAACCATGAACCAACACAACGGAGCGAATTCCTTGCCGTTTACAGGTCCCTAAGTGGTCTACCATATTGCGCACAGCCATTTCTACCGTTGGATACCCACGTTCAAGATTCACTTCTTTCACTTTGGTTACTGCCATTTACAACACCTTTGTCAACTCTCCTCTGAGGTTTTCACCCATGAGCTCTTTTACTTTGCCAATATTGTAGCCCATGCTCAAGAGATAGTAAAGCTTAGCGACCGCTGCTTCTACAGTCATATCGTAGCCGCTCACTGCCCCGGCTTTAGCCAATTCCTCACTCGCCTCATATTCGCCTATAATGGCGGTTCCTTTCAAGCACTGGGTGCAGACCACCATAACCGTGTCGTTGCGCTTTGCTCTATCCAAAAGTCGTTGCATGGTACCCTGCCGGTCCGGGATATTGCCCGCACCGAACCCTTCAATTACAATTCCTTTCAGGTTTTCCGTCATAATGTTTTCAAAGACTTCAAACTGAATGCCTGGGAATATCTTCAGCACCGCAATTTGATGCTGTCCAAACTCTACCAGCTTCAGGCCATCGCCGGGTTTGCGAATCATTTTCTCCTCTAGGGTGATTCGAACGCCCACTTCCGCTAAAGGAGGATAGTTGGGTGAATCGAAGGCCAAGAGGTCATCCGCACTTATTTTTGTTGAGCGGTTTCCTCGAAGGAGCAAGCCACCGAAATAAAGGCATACCTCCGGAACAGAGTAATTACCCGCCAGTAGCAGGGCTGTAATCAAATTGCCCCGCGCATCGTTGCGCATCTCGCTTAATGGAATTTGGGATCCGGTCAAAATGACGGGTTTTGTGAGACCTTCCAACATAAAGGAAAGTGCAGAAGCCGTGTACGCCATGGTATCCGTGCCGTGGAGGATGACAAAACCATCATAATGGTCGTACTGGCTTTTAATATCCCTGGCAATTTGTATCCATTCCATCAGCGAAATATTGGATGAATCCAGTAAAGGATCGTACTCAATCAGATCAAAGGCCGGCAAATCCGGCGACGTCGAATCTGCAATCTCTTTCAGAGCGGAATGAATGTAGGCCTTTCCCGGTGAATAGCCGTTTTCGGTCTTCATCATGCCAATGGTTCCGCCGGTATAGATTATGCACACCTTTTTTTTCATGTTATTCCCACTCCCAGATTATAAATGTTGTTTTTCGATTGCAAGCAACTGTTCTTTTATATGTAACCCGCCGCCATAGCCAACCAATTTTCCGTTAGCGCCGATGACGCGGTGACAGGGTATGACGATAGAAATGGGGTTGCGATTGTTGGCCATACCAATGGCTCTGCAAGCTTTTACATTACCTGTCTGTTCGGCCATCTGCTTGTAGCTTCGGGTTTCTCCGTAGGGAATTGTTTGCAAGGCATCCCAAGCGGCTTTTTGGAAGGGAGTACCTTCTGACGCAAGAGGTAAATCAAACACTTTACGTTTCCCGTTCAAGTATTCCTCAATCTGCTTTGCCGCCTCCTTGATCAGAGGAGTTTCCTTTTGCACCATCCCTGCTGAATCACCGGGGGTCTCATTGTCTGCAAAAAAGATATCGGTAATGGCCTTGCCGTTGTCTGCAATACCCGTTCGTCCGATTTCAGTCTCATAATAGAATACGTTCTTCATCTTTACTCCTCCCACTTCCGACTATCGCAATTCATACTCGCTTACCTTGCTGTATATTCTTCTGTTTTGTATCTGCTCGCTTTTGAAGAGATACAGATTTGTGATCAGCATTGGTTCAAAGTTAGTGGTTTTAATCGACCGTTTAGCCTGCTCGAAGCCGTTATCAAAAATTATATCCTGACCAATAGTTATATGAGGATTGTATTTCCTGCTCTCTCTTTGAAATCCAATGGGTTCAAGGGCAAGATCGATTTCACTTTGCAAGGTATGCAATCGGGTAAGGTTTCCATCTACTCCCAACCATAGAGCTCGGATGGAATCTCTTCCTTTAAATATCCCCGATTCCGTCAATTTCAACTCAAACGGGCTGTACTTTCCGCAAATTTCGGTCATGGCTTCTTGAATCATTTTTTCTTGACCGGTATCTACTTCCGACAGGAACTTTAAGGTTATGTGAAAGTTGTCGCGATGTTTCCACCGTCCCTTAAGCGCGATATCCCAATATTCTTGTTGGAAATTCCGGATCTTATTCTTAGTATGTTCGTCAAAATCAATTCCAATAAATGCCCGCATCGTAAGTTCTCTTTCATTTCTCAACCACGGGGACAGACCCCGTGGTTGTTTCTGCCCCCAAGGGGACAGACCCTTGGCTCGTTATATGTTGATAAGCACTACCTGAACTGTCTCGTAGCTCTTTTAACACAGCTTCTGTCTACCTCTAACACTCTGCTCAATTGTCGCAAACTTGCATCTGTTTCTAAATGGATTGCATTAATCACATTAACTCTTTCTTTGACAGATAACTTATGTAAATTGTTTACATCATGCTTTTTCATGATGATCTCTTTTAATGTATCATCATTATATTTCATTATCGTGTCATAGTCTATGCACTTATCATCATTAGATGAGTTGACATATCCATAAAATTCATCATAGGTGCGAAATAAATCCGTTACTATTCCTGGATCAACAATTGTTTTCTCACCTTGATAAGCTTTTTTATGCTTACTATAACTGCTCCAAAGATACTCGTCAGGTTTGCTGACAATTCCCGCTTTTACAGGGTTTTGCAGGATGTACCTTAGTACCGTTATAAAGTAACTGTCATTCTCTATCGGTTCGCTTAGATATCTGTTTTGAAAAAGGTGCCCTATTCTATCATACTTCTTGCTATGCCAAGCTGCATACCTAACAGAGATTCGCTTTATGCTATTACCTATTTCTTCATTCTCTTTTATTAAAAGATGTACATGATTTGTCATCAAACAATAGGCATATAATTCGAATCCTCCATCCGTTTTGGATTTTTTCAGATGTTGAATAAACTTCTTGTTATCCTGTTCATCCAAAAGAATCGCTCTTTTATCAACACCTCTTAACATAACATGGTATATACCCGTTGAACTTTTTCTTCGGGCTTGCCGAGGCATGAAATCACCTCCTCCTATGCTTGAAACAGCTGAATAAATACTACATAGTTTATTAATGCTTTTAATTTATACTAATTATACCATATATTTACATCATATCAACTGCAAATCTGTGCTCTCGGAAATAAATCTCGGCAAGGTCCGTCCCCTTGGGGGCAAAAGCAACCACGGGGTCTGTCCCCCTGGGGGCAAAAGCAACCACGGGGTCTGTCCCTGTGGCTGTTGTTTTTAATAATCATTGTAATTTGCTACATAATTCTATATTATTAGTTCAAAGTATGATAGCGATGGCCGGATTTATAGTTCATGCCACCGCTTAAAAAATCAGATGGAGAATAAGTATATGAAAAGTACAATTGGAGTATTGATTTCTTTAATCATTGGTGGAGTCATTGGATTTTTCGGCGTTTTTCTTTCCGTTTTCTCCGATGGAGATATGGGAGAAAGAGCGGCTACAATCGGCGTAATCATTTTGATTTATTTAGTACTCGGCGCTGTATCAGGGTTGGTCTGGCCAGACTTAAAATGGATTGTAGGATTAATGATAGGTTTGCCCGGGGCAATCCTGCTTTTATTCTATATGTTCAAAGAGTTTAATGTTCTTTACATCCCTTATCTCGCCGCAGTCCTTATCTTACCTAGCTTAGTCTCAAATCTGACGAGCAAAGCGAGACGAAAACCCAAGTAAGGTCTGTCCCCGCGGAGGCAAAAGCAGCCAAGGGGTCCGTCCCCCTGGGGGCAGAATCAACCACGGGGTCTGTCCCCGCGGTTGTTATTGGAATAGGCTGGCAGCGAATGCCTCTGCGTTGAAAGGCTCTAAGTCTTCCATACCCTCACCTACGCCGATGAACTTCACGGGGATTTCAAACATGTCGGCTATGGTAATCACGATGCCGCCCTTTGCCGTACCATCCAGCTTTGTCAATACGATTCCGGTGACCTGTGCTACCTGGCTAAATTCCTGCGCCTGGGAAATCGCATTCTTTCCCGTCGCCGCATCCAGCACGAGCAAACTCTCTTTCTCAGCCTCGGGATATTCTCTCTCGATGATCCGAAACATCTTTTCGAGCTCTGCCATAAGATTCTTCTTTGTCTGCAACCTGCCTGCAGTGTCGCAGATCAGCACATCGGTTCCCCGCGCCTTGGCCGCCTGGATCGCATCGTAAATAACGGCGGACGGATCCGCTCCTTCCCCATGCTTGATGACGCTCACACCCAAACGGTCTCCCCAGATCTGAAGCTGCTCACCGGCTGCCGCACGAAACGTATCCGCAGCGGCCAGCATCACGGATTTTCCCTCTTTTTGCAATCGATAGGCCAGCTTGGCAATGGATGTGGTCTTACCGGAACCATTTACACCTATTACCAGCAGGATGAGGGGCACCCGGTCGGAAAGCTTGTGAGCTTCCCCTTTATCCATCAGCTCTCGAACAATGGATTGGATCCGGGCCCTGACCCCCTCGGGATCCCGAATATTCATTTTCTTCACATCAGTTCTCAGGCGCTCAACGATTCTCTGCGTTGTATCCATCCCGATATCCGAAGTGATCAGAGCTTCTTCAAGCTCTTCCATCATCTCTTCATCAACCTCGGGCCGCATGAGGATTACATCTTCTATTTTTTCCTGCAACCTTCCAAAGAAGGATTTTTTCTTTTGAAACACGTATTTACCTCCGTTTATAGATCAATCTCATCTCCAAGTTTCAGGGATATCACTTTGGAAATGCCCCGCTCCGGCATAGTCACCCCATAGAGCACATCGGCGTATTCCATGGTGGCCTTTTGATGTGTCACTAAGGTGAATTGGATTTCCTTGAAGTCCCTCAGGTAGCGGGCAAAGCGGTCAATGTTAGTCTCATCCAAAGCTGCCTCCACCTCGTCCAGTATACAGAAGGGTGTGGGTTTTGTCTTCAGTATGGCAAACATCAGTGCAATCGCCGTCAAGGTCTTCTCGCCGCCGGACATCAGATTAATATTCTGCAACTTTTTACCCGGTGGCTGGACTACGATATCTATGCCGGTTTCCAAAGGTCTCGATTCATCCTCCAGACGGAGCTCGGCAACGCCTCCCCCGAAAAGAGATTGGAAGGTTTGCTCGAAGTTGACAACCACTTGGTCGAAACTCTCTTTGAAGCTCTTTCTGATATTTCTGTCCATGTCTTCAATAATCTGTACCAGGGAATCCA
>JBAYOC010000055.1:0-7637 GCA_041678465.1 Anaerovoracaceae bacterium
GCCCACTCGTCCTCTTAACTGATGAAGTGCTGCCAGCCCGAAGCGCTCTGCATTTTCAATCAGCATTACTGTGGCGTTGGGTACGTTAATACCTACTTCTATAACCACCGTAGAGACTAATATGTCTGCCTTTCCTGTATAGAACTCTTCCATGATAAGGTCTTTCTCAGACTGCTTCATGCCTCCGTGCAGCAACCTCACCCGAAGTTCCGGAAACCGGCTGAGAGTTTCCTCATAGATCTGCGTGGCAGATTTTACATCTATTATGTGCTCAGAATCCTCGATTAAAGGGGCTACGATATAGGCTTGCCTTCCTTCTTTTATCTGGCCTCGAATAAATTCGTAAGCCTTTTCCCGTCCCTTTTCTGAGAGAACTTTTGTTAAAATGGGTTTTCTGCCTGCCGGCATTTCATCGATTGCAGAGTGATCCAAATCTCCGTAGAGGATTACTGCCAATGTTCTGGGTATCGGCGTGGCTGTCATTACAAGAATATCAGGATTCTGCCCCTTCTGTGAAAGCAGGCTTCGCTGGTTGACGCCGAAACGATGCTGTTCATCCGTTATGACCAGGCCTACATTGGTATAATCCACACCCGGCTGTATCAAAGCATGGGTACCGATCAAAAAATCTACTGTGCCATCTGCAAGTTCACTTAGAACCGCTTTACGCTGTTGTGCTTTCATGCTTCCCGTTAGCAATCCAACTTTCATTCCAAAGCTCTCAAACATCCCGTTTAAGCTATCAAAGTGCTGCTGTGCCAACAATTCCGTAGGTGCCATCATAGCGGCCTGAAAACCGCATTTAACTGCCTTGTAAGCGGCGGCAGCAGCTATTACGGTTTTGCCCGATCCCACATCTCCTTGAATTAATCGATTCATTACCCTTGGAGCTTCCATATCCTTTTCCACTTCTGCAAGCACTCTTCTCTGCGCAGCAGTAAGTTGAAAAGGCAAAGTTTCCAAAAAAGGATCCGTTCTTTGTTCCGGCGAAAATGCGATACCTTTATTGTTCTCCTGAATGCGGCTTTTTATAGATAACAGCGTTAATTGCAACAAGAAAAGCTCGTCAAAAACAAGGCGAAAAGCGGCTTCTTTTATTTTCCGATGTTCTTTTGGAAAATGGATGTTTTCCAGGGCATACTGCAAACCGCAGAGTCGGTTCCTGACAATGATATCATCCGGCATGTAATCAACGATTTCATTCACGTAAGCGAGAGCCTGGCGCTGCCATTTGCGGAGATCGTTTTGTGAAATTCCCTGGGTCAACGGATATACGGGCAGGATTTCTCCGGGCAAATCCTCATGCCAGCGATTAAAATCAGGGTGCACCATCTGCAAACCGCCTGCTCTTGAGCTGACCCTTCCGTAAAATTCGTATACGCACTCCTTATTTAAGGTTTTCTCTAAATAGGCAGCGTTAAAGAATACCACTTCAATGCTTCCGCTTTCGTCTGATATCAGCAGCTTTAAGTTCCGTTTCCTTCCATAACCGTAGCCTCCTCTTACCATTAGGGTAATTTTGCCGCGGACCAGAGCCATCTCTCCATCTATGAGGTCCTTGATCTGCTTGCAATGGCGGAGGTCCTGATACTCTCTGGGGTAATATGAAAGAAAATCCTCAATGGTGCGGATTTTCAATTTTTCTAATGCTTTTGCTTTTTTGGGGCCTACTCCCTGAAGGCCGGTAATGTGTTCGTGTATACCCAATTTCTCATCCTTTGACTTCAATATTTCTGGGTGTGATCTGCTTGGATATCAAACCGGTTACGATGACCGCTATGCTGTTGGCTTCAATGCCTGTCAGCGATTCGATATCGGATTTTATATCATTGATAAGCTGTTCGGTCACCATACTGATACTCGTACCGAAACGGATGGCTATATAGAGCCTCACATCGAATCCCTTTTCGCCCATACTGATATCGAGCTGCTCCGTGGCATCCGGCGCTCCGTATTTCTCCCTTGTACGAATTACTTTACCCTTGTGATTTGTAATCCGGACGCGGCCTTTAAATTTTCGGACAGCTTCCATTACAATTCTTCCGATGACGGCTTTGCGAATTTTAATGCTCCCTGCCTCTGCTTCCTTATAATATAAAGCCACAATGGTGTCCTCCATTTTCATTAATAGTAGCACATTGCCTGAAATATTGGAATTGCTTTTTTTCTTCTGTGCGTATATACTGTGTTTTGTACGAATAAAAAAAGTATTTTACAGATTAAAATACCTATGCTATAATGTCTTTTGTTCGACGCTTCAATACACAGTCAAGGGAGGTGTAATAGATGTCAAGAAAATGCGAAGTCTGTGGCAAAGGTCAGGTGTCAGGAAACAACGTAAGCCACTCCAACAGACATACCAGAAGAAAATGGAACGCCAACATCCAGACTGTCAGAGTTGAAGAAAACGGCACAGTTCTCAGGAGAAAGGTATGCACCAGATGCATCCGTTCCGGCAAGATCAACAGAGCAATCTAAAATTAATTGATAACAAACGAACCCTCGGCTATGCCGGGGGCTTTTCATTTTACACGTTTTATGGAATCATGCCGTGAAAAGTTTGAAACCGCAAAAGATCATAATCCCTCCAAGCAGGATCAACCATATCTTTGACGGAAGTAAGAAGGCGCATATCGTAACGGCTCCCACTATAAGCAATACCAGGCCTAACAGTTCTATTTCGCCTTTTTTACACTTGGGCTTTCTCTTCTCCATGACCTAACACACCTTTCAAGCTAAGTAATATATATTAGAAACAGCAAAAGTAAAACAGAAGCAATCAAAGCGGCATACCAAATATACAGAGGTACCGTATGTATGATTAAAATAGCACCTGAGAGCCCCAAAGCTACGCCAAGAATTTTCACTATTCGCATTTCCCCGCTGCGCTTTCGTCTCATCCATGCTCCCTCCAAATATAAAACCCCGCTCGTATAACAATGTATGCCGGCGGGGTGCGCAATGTGCTTTCGCAATATACCTTAACTGTTGGGATCGCTTTTATTAAGTGTTTTTAAATTGCCGATTTTTTGGCTTCTATCCGCGAGAATCTCTTCTATTTCGGAAAGCGGGATTTCCTGTTCTACTAATAAAACCATCAAATGATAGAGTAAGTCGCACATTTCCTGCTTGACTTCATCCCTGTCACCATCCTTGGCGGCGATAATCACTTCGCTGCACTCTTCTCCGCATTTCTTTAGGATTTTATTGAGCCCTTGTTGAAATAAATAGCAGGTATAGGAGTTCTCCGAAGGCTCCCGTCTCCTGTTCACGATTACATTATATAGATCGTTTAGCGTTTCATTCATTATTAAGCAACTCCCCTCTTTTGAAAAAACAGCTTTTCTCGCCGGTGTGGCATGCAACTCCGGTCTGTTCCACCCGAACTAACAAGGTGTCATCATCGCAATCCGGCGTTACAGAGATTACCTTTTGATAATGTCCGGAAGTTGCTCCCTTGTTCCAGAGTTCATCTCTAGACCGGCTGTAAAACCATGTGTATCCGCTTTCAAGAGTGCGTCTTAAGCTTTCTTCATTCATATATGCAAGCATTAACACTTCATCGGATTTTACATCCTGAATGATTGCGGGAATCAGATTTGCCTTTCTGAAATAGATCGACAGATCCATTATGCACATTCCCCTTTCCCGTTTAACCTTACGGAAATCCCCCTATCCCTTAAGGCGTTCTTCACAGAGTTAACTGTGAGGTCCCCATAGTGAAAGATAGAAGCCGCCAGTGCCGCATCACAGCCTGTTTCCTCAAACACTCGGACAAAGTGTCCTACGGTGCCGCACCCACCCGAAGCGATGACGGGGATGTTTACTGCCTTGCAGACTGCAGCGAGCATGGGAAGGTCAAAGCCATTTTTCACTCCGTCGGCATCCATGGAGGTGAGGAGGATTTCTCCTACGCCCAGGGTGGCCCCTTCCCTGGCCCAGCTTACCAGGTCCATACCGGTATCCATCTTACCGCCATTGATCATGACGCTGTATTGCTCTTCATCTGTTCTTCTACCGTCAATGGCTAACACAATGCATTCTTTTCCAAACTCCGTGACCGCTTCACGTAGAAGTTCGGGCCGTTTCACCGCGGCGGAATTAATAGAAACCTTGTTGGCCCCTGCTTCCAGCAATCTTTTGATGTCTTCAACATCCCGGATTCCACCGCCTACCGTCAGAGGAACAGTAATGTTCTTTGCCGTTTCCCTGACTAAGTCGATTATGGTTCCTCTCCCCTCGTTTGTCGCTGTGATATCGAGAAAAACGATTTCATCAGCTCCTTGTTTCTCGTATTGCATAGCATATTCCACCGGATCACCTATCTCCCGGAAGCCTACAAAATGAATTCCCTTAACTACTTTTCCGTTACAGACATCCAAACAAGGTATAATTCTCTTTGTTCCCATTTTTTCACCCTTCCCCTTGACAAATTTCCAAAGCATCTTCTAAGTCCAGACTGCATTGATAGATTGATTTGCCACATATGGCACCGTATAATTCCAATTGACAAAGTGACCGTATATCCTCCGAATTGCGTATACCGCCACTGGCTATGATTTTTGAAGATATCGCATTTTTCAAAGATTCCAGATGGCCCAGGTTGGGGCCGGTCAGAGTACCATCCCTCGCTATGTCTGTGTATATGATAACCTCTACTCCCAAGGCTTCCATTTGCTTTGCTGTTTCGATGTAGCCGGATTTGCTTTCGGAAACCCATCCGGAGGTTTTCACCATCCCGTCCTTTGCATCGATGCCAACAGCAATTTTCTTGCCGCCGTACTTCTTTACGGCCGCTTCCACCAGGGATGGATTATCGATGGCTGCTGATCCCAGAATTACCCTGCTGATGTTCCGGTCCAAATAATAGGAAATGTCGTCCATCGTCCGTATCCCACCGCCAAGTTCCACTTTTAGGCCGGTTTTCTCTGCCACTTCATTGAATATGTGACTGTTCACTCTCCTGCCTGAGAGTGCACCGTCCAAATCCACCATATGAATCCATTGCGCACCAGCTTCTTCAAAGGACTTTGCGGTTTCCATCCAGCTGTCCGCGACCCTCTTCGTACTATCAAAAGCACCTTGAGTCAGTCTCACACATTCTCCTTTATAAATATCAATGGCAGGTAATATAATCATATCTATAAACTTCCTTTCGTTGAGAGCACTTGGCTATTCTCTGATTTTTTGATACCTTGTTTCAACGCATGGGCAAAGGCTTTGAAAAGAGCCTCCGCTATGTGATGATCGTTGCTTCCGTAGACCAGGTTCAAATGCAATGTGATTCCCGCATTCATAGCAAAGGCATAGAAGAATTCTTTCACCATCTGCGTTTCCATATCGCCGATCTTCGGAGTATTAAAGTCTGCGTTGAAGACCAGATATGGCCGGTTGCTGATATCCAGGTTACAGGTAGCGAGAGCCTCATCCATGGGGATGGTACACATGCCGTAACGCAAGATTCCTTTTTTGTCGCCCAGAGCTTTAGAAAATGTCGATCCCAGAGTAATTCCTACATCTTCAACAGTATGGTGGCAGTCTACATTGAGATCTCCTTTACAAAAAAGCTCCATATTAAAACCGCCGTGAAGGCAGAAAGCCGAAAGCATATGATCGAAGAATCCCACGCCTGTATCAATATTGGAAATTCCCTGCCCGTCAAGGAGAAGAGATAGATTTATATCTGTTTCTTTTGTCTTTCGTTGGACCTTACTTTCTCTTATCATTTACCCGCTTCCTCCATTTCATTTACTATTGCTGACAGCTCATTCAGTACTGCCCGGTTTTCTTCATTTGTACCAACGGTAATGCGGAGCATAGTCTTCAAATTCCGCACAAGGATGGACCGTGCCTTCAATGCCTCATAGATTTCATTTGCATGATCCGTTTTAACACAAATATAGTTGGTGGCGGTGGGATGGATTTTTTTTATGATAGGGCTTGTTTCTAAAGCTTTCAGTCCTTCATAAAGTTGCCTTCTGTTTTCTAGTATCTGAGCCACTGCATTCTCTATGTATGACCGTTGTGACAAGACGACACAGCCGGTGGCCTCTGACAAGGTGTTCAAGTTGTAAGGTGCCCGAAGGGCATTAATCGCATCGATGACTTTCTGAGACGAAGCAGCAAACCCTAAGCGAATGCCTGCACAGCCCAATGCCTTGGAGCAGGTTCGCAGAACGATGAGATTGGTACGACTCGCTGCTTCTTGCAATACGGATTGATCTGAGAAATCCATGTAGGCCTCATCAACTATAACAAGGGCATCCGTATTGTCCACGAGTTCGATGATATCTTCCTTTGCAGTAACCGTTGACGTGGCGCTGGAAGGGTTGGAAAAAAGCAAGGCTCTCGCACCTACTTTTTGGATTTGCTCTAAAGTCTTGGGTACATCCATTGTGCCGTTCTCATCTCTCTGAACTATGCATAGCTTTCTCTCGTAGTTGGTGGCAAAAATCCCATACATGGAGAAATCAGGCCGGGTTAGCATAAGCAATTCGTCAGACTTGAGAAAGCAGCCGATGAGCAGGGAAAGTAGCTCATCGGATCCATTAGCTGCTACTACCAGCTCCGGGTCTACACCGTAATATTTGCCAAAAGCTTGTCTGAGTTCCCTATAGCTATCGTCGGGATATCGATTCAAAGGAATACTGCCCCAAGCAGCCAGTAATTTTGCCCTCAGCTCTTCGCCCGGATCAACGAAGCTCTCGTTGGCATCCAGCCTGATGTTGCAGTTCTCTGTTATTACTTTATATGGTTCAAGCTGTTGAAGCTTTGCATGCAATTGATAGGTCATTCTTTACCTCTCTTCGGAAAACCGGATGGAAATGGATTTTCCATGGGCTTCTAGCCCCTCTCGTTGGGCAATTTCCAATATGTCGTCTTTACAATTTGCAAGAGCTTCTCTTGTGTAGTATGTATAGCTCATCTTTTTCGTAAAGCTATCCACTCCCAAAGGAGAAGCAAATCTGGCAGTTCCCGTGGTTGGAAGCACGTGATTGGTCCCGCAGTAGTAGTCCCCCAGGGGTTCAGGACTGTAAGATCCGCAAAAGACCGATCCTGCATTTTTTATCTTCGACAGAACCGCCATAGGCTCTGTGGTCATGATCTCCAGATGCTCCGGAGCGATTTGGTTTGCGATTCCTACCATCTCATCTGCGGTGCTGCAGATGAGAATCAGACCGTAGTTATTTAGAGAAGCCTGTATAGTTTCCTTTCGTTCCATAGACGCCGACTGTATCTCCAACTGCTCCATGGTTTTTTCCGCCAGCGTTTCATCGGTGGTGAGCAGAATGGCTGCAGACATAGGGTCATGCTCCGCCTGGCTTAGGAGGTCAGCTGCTAGGTATTTCGGCTCCGCCGTTTCATCGGCTATGATAAGGATCTCACTGGGTCCGGCTATCATATCGATGTCTACCTGGCCGTAAACAGATCTTTTGGCCGTAGCGACATAGATGTTTCCGGGACCGACAATTTTATCCACCGGGGGAATGGTTTCCGTCCCATAGGCCATGGAACCTATTGCCTGGGCACCGCCTACCAGGAAAACACGATCCACTCCGGCAATATAGGCTGCTGTCAGGATGTCCGGATTTGCTCTGACTGACAGAATCCCGTCCGCACTTCTTTGGACTTCCGGC
>JBAYOC010000056.1:0-7122 GCA_041678465.1 Anaerovoracaceae bacterium
ATGAGGGAAATGGCTTGGCGGACGTGGATTTTTTCCCTATGGATCCTCCTCACATTTGGGTGGCGGAGAAAATGTCCCGGCGTGCTTGCCTCCCTGGTCGTCTTTATATAGCCCCTCTTTACCAGTGCCAGCGCAAAATTAGGCTTCCCTGCATACTCCTGCCCTGTTCTCTGGCGAAGGTCCTCTTCTGAAATCCCGTACCCCAACCGGTTGAACTCGGCAAGCAGCTTCTCATTGCGTTCCTTACGTTGACGGCGGATTTTCTCCACAGCTTCACTGAGCTGAGCATTTTGAGTATCGATTTCATAACCCAAAATATGCATATTGATAATATCCCCGACGTAGCTTTGGGGCGCCTCGTTCATCTCTTCTCCATGCATATTGGCAGAAAACTCTATACCAGGGATCACTAGGACTCCCAACCGCTTTCCGGCATCCAGAGCCTCGGAAACCCCGTCAAAACCATCATGGTCTGTGATAGCCAGAATCTTCATTCCTCTATCCACAGCCCGTTGGACAACTTCTGTGGGAGAAAGAGTTCCATCTGAATAATAGGTGTGTAGATGCATATCAATCATTACAAGCCCTCCTAAAGAGATTCCACTTCCGGTTCGTCGGGGGATGGAGGAATTCTCTTTCTGGCAATAAAGATGCAAATCGCTTGAACAGCGGTAAATAGGGGAATCGTCACCAAAATTGCCTTGATTCCAAACTCCACGGAAATATAGCTCCCCATTATTGGTGACACCATAGCACCGATGCTGCTTACGGTTCCCATGATGCCGAATAATATCCCCCGCATATGAGCCGGCGTCCTTTCTGAGGCCGCAGAAGTGAGAATCGGTTCCACTCCTCCCGCAAGGAAATAGAAAATCGTAAAAAACACAGCGAACAGGAAGAGAGATTCGAAAGGAATCGTCAGCACTACCACCGGAATCGAGGCCAGAGTGAGATAGGTGGCAAGTTTAATCTTATTTAGGCGATCTCCCAACCTGGCGATACTCAGGGCTGCTGCTGCCGTGGCAAAGCTGGTGGCTCCGTTAATAAAACCGGTGTAGCTTGCTGCACCCGTTAGCGTTCCCAGGGTCTCCTGCACATACAGTGCAAGGAAAGGGGTAAATACAGTCCGGGCAATCCTCTGCACCAGCAGACAGATTAGGATCGCTGTGATAAAAGGGGTAAAAATAGTAGATCTTCTTGCTTTCCCTTCCTCTGTAGACCGAACCCGGTACCCGTATGTATTGGGGTCCTCTTTAACGAGGAACAAGACAAGAAAAAAACCCACACTCATCAGGATCCCACCGAGTAAAAAGCAGACTCGATAGCCCACCACTTCTGCCAGAAGGCCCCCCACAAAGGGTCCGATGGACCACCCCAAGAAATTGGATGAAGTCATAAGCCCTAACGAGTAGGACATACGGTTTTCAGGAGTATTGGCTGAAACGAAGCTCATGCTGGCTGTGATCGTACCTGAGAATATCCCCTGGCAAACCCGAAGCACCATGAATTGCCAGATGGTCTGCACCATACCCATAGAGGCCAGAATCAGAGCAGCAAAAAACATGGCCCGCAAAATCATCATCTTGCGACCATACCGATCGGATACAATTCCCCAGATAGGAGCGGCTATTGCCATTGCCGCTGCGGGCAAAGTGGCTGACAACCCTACATAATAACTGAGCTGTACCGCATCCGTAACACCCAGCTCCTGAAAATAGAAAGGAATAAAAGGCATCCCGAAACCAAAGCTCATCAGAGAACAGATCTGACTCACCCATAAAGTATATAAATTTATTTTCCAACGCTCCATGAAAGGAAACCCGCTTCCCGGCTAATTCAGTAACATAGCTTTTTTCAATGTATCTGCCGTCTGCTCGTCCTTTAGAATCTCTACCAAAGTCAAGGCAAAGGCCATAGCCGTTCCCGGCCCTTTAGAGGTAATTATGTTCCCGTCTATTTCTACCGGGAGTTCCCCTAATTTAGCACCCTTCAAATGGGACTCCATCCCGGGGAAGATCACAGCCGTTTTATCCTGCAGCAAACCTGCTTGTCCAAAGACCATAGGCGCAGCGCAGATTGCAGCCAGCCAGCGACCTTTAACAGCGAACTCCTTCAGCATATTTCCCAAACCTTCATGAGCCCCTAAGTTGGTGGTACCGGGCATGCCCCCGGGGAGCACGATCATATCACAACTTTCGTAATCCGCTTCCTCAAATAACAAATCCGCTTCCACGGAAATGTCATGGGCACCTGTCACCAAACGCTCTCCAATTATGGATACGGTTTCCGTGGGAATCCCGGCTCTCCGCAAAACATCCACTACTGTAACGGCTTCGATCTCTTCAAAACCCGTTGCAAGATGCACGTATACTTTCATTTCCTACCTCCTACCCAAAAAATCTTAGTGACTCCTTTTCTAATATTATAAGCCCCATCCTGCAAACAAGCAAGATGGGGGCTCCTCAAATTGAAAGCTAGCAAATCAGCGAGGATTCTATGGCCGTTGGATTTGACCGGCATAAACTGATCTTCTAGCCAAGTGTTCAAAAAATCAAGTAGTACGTAGTTTTATTTCAAGAATCTACGTATTAGTCGAAATTTTGCACAGGTTCAGCGCTAAAACAGCATTTTATTCCATATATTCTCGTACTACTTGAAATTTTGCACAGATTTAGCACTTAAATTCAAATATCAACGTACTTCTTGAAATTTTGCTCATTTCCACATACGGGAGCAGCTAGTTGTGAACTATAACTACCGCTCTTCGCGGAAATAAGCTTTGCCCAGATCCGACGGTGGTTGGTTTTCCTTCTTGTTCTTTCTTGAGCTAAGGATGATAACAGCGATGGTCGCCGCATAGGGCAACATATCCACCCAATATTGGGAAATGTGAATTCCCATGCTCTGGAGCCGAAAACCCAAAATGGAAAGTCCTCCAAAAAGGAATGCACCAATAAAAGCCTTGATGGGATTCCAGGATGCGAAGATGACCAGTGCTACCGCGATCCATCCTCTTCCTGCAACTACGTTTTCCACCCAGACGGACATCATGACCAGGGACATATAAGCCCCTCCCAGCCCGCATAGTGCTCCTCCGATGCAAGTGTGCAAGTACTTATATACCATCACGTTAATACCGGAAGCATCTGCTGAGGCTGCGCTCTCTCCCACAGCCTTCAGGTTCAACCCCCGCTTGGTCCGGTAAAAATAGAGGGCCACTGCCACAACCAGGAAATAACCAAAGTAAACGAACACATCGTGGCGGAAGAAGACCGGTCCGATAAAGGGAATATCTCCAAGCAGAGGAACATGGATCTTCACGAAGAAGTCCTTGATCATCTGAGGCACCACAAGGCCTACATAGGATTTGCCCATAAAGCTGGCGAAACCGGTACCGAATATGGTTAGGGTCAAGCCCGTAACCACTTGATTTGCCCGGAGCGTAATTGTCAGAAAAGCAAAGATTAGGCTACCTACAGCTCCGGCAAGCATGGCACCTAGCAATCCCATCCAGGGATTGCCCGTTTCATAACCGGCTACGAAGCCCATAATAGCACCCATGAGCATGAGACCTTCCACCCCCAGATTGAGAAGCCCTGATTTTTCAGTGATGACTTCACCGGTGGTGGCAAAGAGCAGTGGCATACCGGCTATTACAGTCGCTGCTAAAAATCCTTCCATTATGCCACCTCCTTCTGTGTCGTGTTTCGGCCTACAGCGCTGATTTTATATTGAATGAAAAACTCGCTGCCCAGTACAAAGAACAGGATAATGCCCTGCATCATGTCTGCTACAGCTGCGGGAATCTGCATGGATACCTGAATATAGGATCCACCTTGCAGCAGAATGGCGAAAGCAAAGCAGACAAAGAGCACGGCAATCGCATTCAGCCTGGCCAGCCAAGCGGTGATGATGGCAGTGAATCCGTAACCGCCGGACAAACTGGCTGTAAGGGTCTTCTCTACCGCAGAAGCTTGAATCATGCCCGTAAGGCCGCAAAGTCCACCGGAAATCAGCATGGCTATTATGATGACGGAAGAGATATTCATTCCCGCATATCTGGCTGTTTCCTTGCTCTCTCCCACCACTCTTATCTCGAATCCCTTTTTTGTATGATTGATAAAGATGTAGACCAGCACGACCAGAACCAGGGCTATAATCCAACCGATATGGATGCCGAAAAGCTTAGGAAGAATCGCATTATCAGGGAAGGTCGCTACCTTGGGAAAGCCTTGGGATTCGGGGGATTTCCAGGGACCGTACTGCAGGTAGGTAACGAATTTAATTGCAATATAGTTGAGCATCAGAGTAAATATGGTCTCATTTACACCCATCCTGGCTTTGAAAAAAGCAGGTATAAACGCCCAGATACCGCCTGCAATCATAGCGGCAACCATCATGAGTAGCAACGTTACAAGTCTTGGCAACCCTTCGATGTTCAGCGCAACATAGGCCGCCGCCAGCGCGCCCATGAGAATCTGACCCTCGCCGCCGATATTCCAGAAATTCATTTTAAAGGCGACCAGAATGCCCAATGATGTAACGATGAGTGGTATGGCCTTAAGGATCGTCTGGGTCAGACGAATCTCAGTCCCCAGAGCACCTTTAACCATGCCGGGGAATACTTCCATAGGATTGAAGCCTAAGATCCATATAACCAGGCCGGCGCTGACGATGGAGAACAGAATGGCTAAGGTACGTATGAACCATTCGCGTTTTTTGGGAAGGTCGTCTCGCTTTACAATATTAAATCTGGTCATGAGCCAATCCCTCCTTTCCGCCGGTCATCAACAAGCCGATTTGTTCTTTTGTCACCTCATCCGGATTTACGATGCCGGTGACCTTTCCCATGCAGAAGACCATGACCCGGTCGCACAAGTCCATGAGAACGTCTAAGTCCTCGCCGATAAAAAGCACCCCGACTCCGTTCTTCTTCTGTTCATTCAACAAATCATATATTTTATAGGAAGCACCGATGTCCAGTCCTCGAACGGGGTAAGCGGTTATCAGCACTTTTGGATTCGAATCGATTTCTCTGCCCAGGAGCACTTTTTGGATGTTCCCTCCAGACAGCTTCTTCACCGGATAATGAATTCCGGGAGTCTGAATATCCAGCCTCTCGACTATGGACTTGGCCTTGGCTTCGCTGGGCCCTCTGCGAAGAAAAATGCCGGGCTGATTCTGGTAATCCTTTAGGATGAGATTGTGGACGATGTCCATAGCTCCAACCAGTCCCATTCCTAAACGGTCCTCAGGAATGAATCCCATGCGTATTCCCAGGCGTATGATATCTCTGGGTGTTTTGCCAATTATATTTTCACCTTCAAAGAATATGCGCCCTTTATCGGCTTTCGTTAGGCCTGCAATGGTTTCGCAGATTTCCTTCTGCCCGCTGCCTGCCACACCGGCTACTCCCAGAATCTCTCCTGCGTGGAGGTTAAAATTAATCCCTGACAGAGCAATCTTATGATCGCTGTTCACGACGTGGAGGTTATCCACCTCTAATAGAACCTTCTTCTCTTCGTGGCTCTTTTCTTTTTTAATGGCCAAGTCCACCTTTTTGCCTACCATCATCTCGATGAGGGCCGGGACTTGAACCTCCGGTGTCTTTACAGTACCAATTGTCTTGCCTTTGCGCAGTACGGTAATGCGGTCGCTGATCTCCATAACCTCCCCTAATTTATGGGTGATAATGACGATAGCGCAACCGTTGTCGCGCATGCTTCGGATAATCTGGAAAAGCCTGCGAATCTCCTGTGGTGTGAGGACAGCGGTGGGTTCATCCAGAATGAGGATCTTTGCACCCCGGTGGAGAACTTTAATAATCTCTAAAGTCTGCTTTTCGCCTACGGACATGTTGTAAACTTTTTTATCCGGATCCACATCCAACCCGTATTGATCGGATATTGACCGGATTTCTTTGGTCAGCTGTTTGCTTTTTGTAAACAGGCCTTTGCTCTTTCCTAAAGCAATGTTCTGCCTTGCCGTCATCACATCTACAAGCTTGAAATGCTGGTGGATCATGCCGATGCCCATCTCGATGGGATCCTTTGGAGAAGTAAAGTTTACTTCCTTTCCGTAAATGGACACGGTGCCGGAGTCCTGCCGATAAATTCCCGAAAGCATGTTGACTAAAGTGCTCTTTCCAGCGCCGTTCTCTCCCAACAAAGCATGGACCTCCCCATTATACACAGTCAGGTCCACATCCTCATTTGCTTTTACGGATCCAAAGGTCTTGCAGATGCCTTTCATTTCGATTGCCTTGATTGGCTCCATAAACTACCTCCAATACGAAATTGGGGCGATTCCCCGGGGAATCGCCCGCAATATTCACTCTTTGCTTATTGAACTACCGATACTGCACTTATTGCATCGCTGTGATGCCTTCCAGTACGTAATCCATAGCCCAGATATCCTCACGGGCGGTCATAGCTTCTCCGTCTGCCACAACTACATTGCCTTGGTTGTCCTTAAGGGGACCTACGAAGATCGGATAATTTCCAGCAACGATTTCCGCTTGTACGCTTTCTACTGCAGCTCTGGCTTCGTTGGAAACCAGATCCGTCAAAGGAGCTAAATCGATATAGCCGTCTGCCATGGTCCCATAGTAGGATTCCGGAACATATTCTCCGGCAATGATCTTCTCGATGGTGGGGACAAGGTAGGCATCATGATGCCAAATCGGTGCGGTCAGGAATGAGCCGGGAGCAACCTTGCTGTTGTCCATATTATAACCAACCGCATATGCTCCAACTTTCTCTGCTGCAACCTGTGCGGCAGAGGTGTCTGCATGCTGAGTCAGCACGTCACAGTTCTGAGCCAGAAGGGACTCTGCTGCAGCCTGTTCCAATGCGGCGTCTCCCCAGCTATTGATGTAGACTACGTTCATGGTCACATCCGGGTTGACGGATTTAGCGCCTAAGAAGAAGGAGTTAATGCCTATCAGCACTTCTGTGTAAGGATACGCTGCAATGTAACCCAGTTTGTTGGTCTCCGTGGTCAATCCTGCAACGATACCGGACAGGTATCTGGCCTCTTCCATCGCACCGAAGTAGTTTCCGAAGTTAGTATCGTTCATCTTATAGCCGGAGAAGTGAAGGAAGGTAAGGTCCGGATATTCGC
>JBAYOC010000057.1:0-7018 GCA_041678465.1 Anaerovoracaceae bacterium
ATTCCGGAGGCTTTTGCCATACCATAGTCAGGGCCCAGCTCGTTCTTTGTCGGAAGTGCTGCGGTCAAGTCGGATGTAATTTTGCCTTCCTTCGAGAAGTTGATGTTGATCTGGGAAGCATCAATGATGCTGCTTGTGATAACGCCATCTGCATCGAAAGTAACTACAGCATAGTTTGAGTAAGCCTGAGCAACACCATCTTCGTCGCCGGCATCCTTGGATTTGTCAATGGTGGTCACGACGCCGATACCCAGTTTGTCATCAGCGGAAGCACCCATATCCTTTGCGTTGGCAACAGCCATCTCAATGCCTTTTACATAATCGTTAATCTTAATCGTTACGGAAGAAGTGAGATCTGCTTCTGTGGGAACGCCATCTTCTGTCACAGCGATGCCCTTAACTTCTGCAACGGTCTTACCGATTACATATTGTGCCAAAGTGTTTGCCTGCTCATTCCACTCTTTGCCGAGGGAAGAGGCTTTCGCCATACCGTAATCCGGACCCATTTCCTGCTTTCCGGGGTAAACGGTATCAAGTGGAGTAACGATTTTGCCATCCTTTGAGAAGTTAATCTTTGTCTGTGCGTGGTCGATGGCAACGTTGGTGAGAACGCCGTTCTCATCTACAGTAACTGCAACGATTGTGGAGTCAGCCTGAGCAAGACCGTCGGCGTCTCCTGCGTCAGCAGATTTTCCCGCTTTAGAAATAACGGCATAACCGGTTTTAACTGTCTCACCAACTACAGGTGTTTCAGGTGTTTCCGGATCTTCTACGGGAGGGGTGGTTTCCCCGCCGCAAGCAGCAAAAGCAAAGATTGCTAATGCCAGTACCAGTACTAATGCAAGTTTCTTTTTCATTCTTCTCCTCCGAAAAATTAGTTTTTTTTATATCATACCAGCCTTTTTAGAGCCGGTAGAATAAACCGCAATAACGTAGATGTTACAATCCCTGCGATGACTCCTGAAATCAGAAGCACCGGTAAATAGGGCAATATATTCATACCCGTATACAGCAGGGTTATAACAAGGAACTGTCCTATATTATGGAACACCGCTCCGAAGATGCTGATGCTCAGGTAGGAAATCTTCTGACGAAATACCAATAAGAGCAATAGCATCATTGTTATGGATAGTATACCCCCGGAAAGGCTCAAAGCACCGGCAATGATGCCCCTGGTAATAAATACAAATCCTCCCTTTAACACGGCGATCAGATAGGCTTGCTTATTGCCAAGGAAAAAGAGGGCATACATCACCGCAATATTGGATAATCCAAACTTCACTCCGGGTACAAGGATAGGAAGCGGCGGCAACATGTTCTCCACAAGGGACAACACCAATGCCACGGCAAATATCATTGCCGACAATACCATGCTCTGTGTTTTGTTCAGGTTCCCCAAGGGATCCCGTTCTACTGTTGTATGTTCAGCCATTTCCTATCTTCCCTTTATTAAAGGATGATATCCACATCATCGTCGTCTCGATCCCCTTCCGGAACAATTTTTAATATAATCCCGTTTGGCAGGCAAGCTGCGTATTCACCCACTCTGTGAATTTTTCCCGTATTGACGCAAACCTTGTCGGGACAGTCAGAAGCGATAAAGGCTATGTTGCCGTCTTCGTCAACCCGAAAGATTACATTGGGGTTCTGTGAAATTGAGAAGGTACTCTCCTCACTGCCATCCAGTGATATCGTCTCAGCCAGCCGGTCGTAATAATAGATCTCGGCTTTCACCGATCTGTCATTGGAAACAGAATCGTATACCAGCCAGAAAGCTAAGCTCACCAGAAGGATCACCGCAATTATTACCACATCCGATTTTTTGAAAAAACTCATTATCCTCGTCGCCTCATGTCATCAGTCCGCTTACGAAAATGGTCAAAGTAAACGCTCCCATAATCATGACGTAGTTTTTTATCGCAACAATAAAGGTTGTTTCCTTTTCTTGCTTTGAAAAAAACAGCTTGATATTCTTCTGCACCGGTAGGATTGTCAAAATAGAAAGAAGGCAAACCGGATGCAGGATCCTCATAACTACCATGATCAGCGTAGCAAGGTAGGTCATGTAGTATAACGCAGCGAACAGATATAGGGCTTTCTCCTCCAGGTAATAAGGAAGTGTGTATCTTTTTACTTTCACATCCTTCTCCACATCACAGATGTTGTTTGCCAACATGATATTTGCTGTACAGCAAACCGGATTTACGGAGAGTAACAGCATGGTCACTGCAGGCATTACATGGATAGCCGCCCTTATGGTTTCAAGGTTCAGGTCGAAGGTCAAATAATAACCCTTTGGCATGTTGATATACATCAGCAGGAAGGGAATCAAAAGCCCGTAAAATATGCCAGACATGATCTCCCCCCAGGGCTGCCTGGAAATGGGAATGGGCCCATAGGTGTACAGGACGCCGCAGAGAAAGCAAAGTCCTCCAACCAATAAAACGATGACATCCGTGAGAACCACCAACCAGATCCCAAGGGTGGCACTAATCGCAAAGAGAATATATATCACAATCAATGCGTTTCTTCTTTTAAACTGGAGTACCTGTTCGTTCGTCTTCGTATCTATGTAGTTGTTAATGGCTGTTGTTGTCAGGTCGAAAAGGAACATCCCGGCAAAAAACAGCAATGTATGCGACAGGACGATAGGCTGCTCAATGTAGAAAAGAAAGCTCAACGTCATCAGAAATGCAAAGATGCTCGTTATTTTCGTCTTTATTTCTACATAGCTGAGAAAACTGCCAAGCATTGCGTTCCTCCCGTTAAAAGATCCGATAAGCCTTCTCTAATATAGACAGCAGCTTCTCCCTCTTCACCGTTGAAAGCTCCATTTCATCCAATATGCGTAGAGATTTTGTATAGTATTTTTTAGCAATTAAACGGGTAAAGCTCAAACCGCCCGCTTTCTGAACCGCTTTGTCAATATCTTCCCGCGTTACTTCTCCCTGTTTCGCTTGCTCTTTGAAATCTGCCATCTTCTTGAAGGTATGGATGAGCGGCAGGGTTATGACATTTTGTTCGAAATCAGATTTTACCGGTTTTTGAGCAACCTTCTCCGTAGTTTCAAAATCCATGCAGTCATCGGTGAGCTGGAATATCATTCCTATATACTTACCCAACCTGGCATACTGTTTGATCTGGGACTCTTCCTTTACGCTGAGCACTGCCCCTGCGTGAAAGGACGCCTCAAACAAGGCTGCAGTTTTTCCGGCGATGATCTTCAGGTAACGATAAAGGGATAAATCGAAGTTGCCGTTGTTAATATGTTGATTTAATTCACCTAGACAAACCTTACCCACATAGTCAGGAAAGCTGCGCTTAACATACTCTTCTTTATCCTCTGCGAGAGAGGCAGTCTTCAGAGCTACGCTTAGTAGATAGTCCCCGCAAATCACAGCTGTCCGTCTGCCGTACTTTTTCTGCAGGGAAGGTTCACCCCTGCGAACTTCTGCATTGTCAATCACATCATCATGAACCAGGGTTGCCAGATGCATGATCTCCACTGCGACAGCAAGTTTAATCGCATCCCGGTGAATCAGATCATCCTGGTCCAGGGCACAGGCAAGCAGCGAAACGGTACGAATGTACTTGCCTGTTGAAAGGGTCAAATGCTTCATGTATTCACGAATCACCAAAGGCGAGGTAGATAAGGTTCTATCTACCTCCTCTTTTACGTGATTATAAGCCTGCTGATAGGTAATGCGCTCCGTTTGATTTTTGTCTTTGTTAGATCCGTTAGTCATTGTAAATATACAGCTTTCTAACCCATGGTAGGTTTCTCCAGCTCTTCTGCATGGCCGGCAATACATAGTAATCCAATCCAAAGGATCTTCCTCCGGCTATCAGCACGGCAATCCCTGCGAATATCATCCAGAAAGTACCCAGGTAAAGACCTGTAGTACATACGAACATTAACTGTAATACGATAGAGAGTGCTGCCGCCGGTGTTGTGAACAATCCGCCGATCAGTGCTAATCCAATCAGGATTTCTGCTATGACGATGAAAGCTTGCATAGCAACCTGGACCCCATCGCTGGCCAATACGACTGTGTCTAAGAACCAGTTCATGACAGGAATGTCGAACTTGAATGCATAATCACTCAAAGTAGAATGCGCAATCTCCTTGCCGCTGACGAAAATGGCTTGGATGAGTCCGAAAAAGTCCCAGTTTATGATTGTCGTGCCTACGGCAGCTGCTACTTCCCCGGTAGCTGCTGTCGCTGCATCTGCCACTGCGCCTGCTGCTTCTCCCGTAGCCTGAGTCACGCCGTCAGCACTTCCGCCTCCTACGATACTGTCATACCAAGCTTTTGCTCCGCCGAAGAAGCCACTGAGTTTCGGCTCTGAAAGCCACCCCTCTGTCCATTTCAAAATGCCCTCAAAGAGCCATACAGCGCCAAGCCAGATCCTTAGAGGTACCAGCAGGAAACTGGGTGTCCGGTTGGAAAAATGTCCGCCCACATAGCTTCTGCAATGTCTGATTGTAAAGAACTCATGCTTACTATAGCTCCATACCTTATTCCATCCCAAGACTTGAACAAAGTAGATCATGTTGATCATGTGCTTGGCCATCATGGCAAAGAAGGAAGGAAGGTTGATCATGAAGTTGGGGAAGCCTACACGGGCGACACCGTAACGGCCACCAATACATACCATAAAGCCGTGGAATTTCGGATCATACTTTTCTAATTCGCCCTTGCCCGTTATGAGGCATCCCATGTTATGAGCAGCTGTAGCCGCACTGTGTTCACAGTTCTCTACAACCTGAGGTACAGGACGCTCCGCCCCTTCAGGAGTATAGAGCATGTTGTCTCCGATAACAAATACATCCGGATTATCAACGGAGCGCAGATTGGGATCGATCTTGATTCGTCCGCGATTGGCAGACTCCAATACCTTTGCTGCTTCGCCGGTAATGTCAGCACTTTCAATGCCGGCACCCCAAATTACAGTTGAGGCAGCTCTTCGTGTAACTTCCTCACCGGTTCTCGTTTCGATGAAATCCTCTCCGATACCGACCACGTTTGTCCCGAGGATAGTGTTGACACCCATCTTCTTCAATCGTTTTTCCACTTTAACGGAAAGTTCCGCAGGAAGGTTGGGTATGGTGCGATCAAGTATATCAACGATAGAAATATTGACATCTTCCCGATCAATCTCAAACTTGTCGCATATAATGGGCAGGTATTCTGCCAGTTCTCCTGCCATTTCAACTCCGGTAAATCCGGCACCCACGATGTAGATGGAAAGTAGCTTCCGCCTCTCTTCTCTATCTGCAACACGGCAGGCTCTTCTAAATAAATCAATTAAGTGATGTCGTATAATAACCGCATCGTCATAAGACCACAGTTTGAATGAGTGCTCTTCCGCTCCGGGCACTCCGAAGAAAGTAGGCTTTGAGCCTGCGCTCAGGACCAAATAATCATAGTCGTAAGTCTCTGCCTTTCCGATGGCACGCTTGTTGTCAAAATCAAAGGATGTAATCGTGTCCAGTTTCACATCCACCTTACGGCCTGCAAAGACCTTTTTCAGGCTAACGCGGATACTATCTTCGTCGACACGGTTTGCTGCGACCTCATGGAGTTCGGTAAGCAAAGCATGGAAAGGATTTTTGTCGACGAGCGTAATAGAAACAGCGTCATCTTTCTTAAACTTTTTTGCTAACTTTTTTGCGGTGAGGATACCTGCATACCCTGCACCAACGATTACAATCTTAGTTCCCATACTGTCCTCCTACTCAAAATATTTTCAATTCTCTCAAATACGACATCTTTTGTCAATAGGTTAACGACATATACTTTTTGCAAATTATGTTAGTTTTTTAACGCAAAAAACAAAATTCTATAGGTAAAACCTTTGTACTTTTATTAACATACCCTAAATTGTCCATCCTAATCAACGCCTTAACACATTTCCTTCCAGTCGAATATTATGATAAAAATATGACTTACGACGCTGAGGTTGAGTTATGGATAATGAAAACTTTAACTATATATTGTTTATTTTGGTCCCAATTATAGCACTAATTGCACTTGGTATTTTATGGTTAACAGTAAAAAAATCCCATGAGCGACGTACTGCAAAGCATAAAATTGATGAGGCTTTATCCTTGGCTGGGTATTCCTACGATTCCCGTCAGGATATATTTTATTCAAAGGTCGATGCCTGGCAGAAAGAGTTCGGGTATAGCCAAATTTATGATGAATCGGCTGCCCCCATGAGCATGATTATCGACTGCGAGCCCATAAAATTTCATTACGGTGGCAAGAAATGGCTCATTGAGCTGTGGAAAGGCCAATATGGAATGACAACAGGCGGCGAGATAGGAGTTTACTCTTCGACAGGCCCGGACTTTGAGATCCCCGGAGTTGCAGACGGCACCTTCTACGATTGTGTTGACGAGGAGGATTATCTATATATGGCTTTCATTCTACGGAAGAACGGTCAGGTCCTCTTCCAGCGGGAAGCACGGCATTGGTGGCTTACCGGTTTTGTATTGGGCGAGTTTTCAGATCCCGAGGAACTGCATATGGAGGCCAGCATCACTTTTAAAGACAGCGCCATGTGTAGAGCTTTCGTGGAGGCCCTGCTGAAAACCGGATATTCTCAACACCATATGAGCGTACTTCATACTACAGTATGGCTCTTTTTCCGGAAGCCCTTTTCCCCACAGCCTCTAACCCGCACTGCAGTAACGGATGCAATGATACAAAAGAAGAATCAGGCGCTTTGCGATCGGTATCGAGATTTGACAAAAGGATATACAAACAGCCTGAACAAATTGGCGGTTCTTTCAGATAAAGCTCCGGAACTATTTGAGTTAATTATAAAGATGGGGAAGCCACTGGAACTATTCAAACGGTAAGGAGATATTATGTTTGCACAAGGTCGGATTTCACAGGTTTTCGATCATGCACCGGAGATTCCCTTCGACGACTCTTCTAGAATTGTCATTATGAGCGATTGTCATAGGGGGGATGGGAGCTATGCGGATAATTTCGCCCACAATCAGAAT
>JBAYOC010000058.1:0-6942 GCA_041678465.1 Anaerovoracaceae bacterium
CAATAAAGGAAGCGGCTTCGTCAGTCGCAGGTTCAGCTTCATCGAAGAATGTGGAGAGTACGATACCTTCCGCACTAGCGCCGGCATTTTCAATGATAGTTGCATTTTCCCAAGTGTCGCCACCCATGATGGGAGATGTTATGCCGAGTTCTCTGGCTTGCTGAATAAGTAAGGGTGCAGTGGTAATTGAGGACGGAGCAAAGATGACATCAGGATTCTTAGCTTTCACGTTGGTCAAAATAGCTTTGAAATCTGTTTGGTTTGTTTGGAATTGCTCCTGAGAAATAACGGAACCGGCTCCTCCCAAATCGTTGAAGGCATTTACAAAGAAGGCGCCTAGACCGGAAGAGTAATCGTCTCCCAGTTGTGTGATGACAGCAGCAGTTTTCGCTCCGTTCTGAATGGCGTAGTTAGCCATAACCGTTCCCTGGAAAGGATCCAGGAAGCAAACGCGGTAATAATAATCGTTGCCCTCTGTAACCTGAGGATTGGTGCAGGAGGCACCAATAGCAGGAACCTGAGATTCTGCAAAGATCTCGCCTGCAGCGATGGATACGCCAGAGCCGTAAGATCCGATTACAACTGATACGCCCTGACTCATAAGACTCTGGGCTGCGGTGACAGCTTCTGTTTTATCAGACTTGTTGTCTACCTCGACCAGTTCTACACTGTAGGTCTCGCCGTTGATTTCAACGGTGGGGTAGACGGTGTTTGCATAGCGAATACCCAGGACTTCCTGGAATCCGCCTCCGCCGTTTTCGCCGGTGAGGGGCTGGAACACACCTACTTTAATAACTTTTTCCTCGTCGTTGTCTCCCGAGGAACATCCCGCGAAGACCATTAATATCATCGCAAAGACCAAGAACAATGCCATTTTCTTCTTCATTACAATTATCCCTCCATCGATACATAGTATCCGAGCCGAAGTGGACTCGTAAAAATAGGATTTGCTAAAGTATATAATATATAGGAATTACAATCAAGCTGATATTTTCGCGGGTAATCGAGCTAATGATCTCTTCAAAACCAAGAATCGGCTTGTCTGAACATATTTCATATGATAGAGTTAAGAAACATATTGTTGTGACTAACCAATTCTCATCTTTTTCAGAACGGATCTGTATACAGAAAAAGAATTCTAAAAATCTTTTGGAAATAGCTTTACAAGATGGGAAAGATATGTTAGAGTGAGTTTGGTATTATAGATGTACGAATTGATTCACAAGTTTTTTGTAGGTCATGGTTCGTTAATGATTTATAAACACGTGTGAATTTTTTTTCGGGCACGGGTACACAAATTAAGGAGGTATCTTTGATGAATAAAGGTACAGTAAAATGGTTCAACGAGAGTAAAGGTTATGGATTTATTTCCAACGATGACGGCGGTGAAGATGTATTCGTGCATTTCTCCAGCATCGTATCTGATGGTTTCAAAACCCTTTCCGAAGGGCAAAAGGTTACTTTTGATGTGGAGCAGGATCCCAAAAACAGCAGCAAATTGCGCGCTGTCAACGTTCAGAATGCATAACCGCACTCAGCTAATCTAAACCTGCAACCGGAAGGCCTTTCTGCTAAAATCCAGAAGGCCTTCTTTTTTCATGCGCCCGAGCTCACGGCTCATAGCGCTTCTGTCCACACAGAGGTAGTCTGCCAATTCATTGCGATTGAAAGGTATTTCAAAGGCATCGGAGTTTGTCCTCTCTGCCTGATCCTCAAGATAAGCAAGCAATCTGCCGCGGATGGTCTTGTGGGTGAGGTACGACATCTTTCTGTTCAGCTGCATATTTTTTGTAGCGACGATATTGAGCAAATTTGCGACAAGCCTTTGGTGAAAGGTGCATGCGTTACTGCAGGTTTTTAACATGCGGTTGATGTCCAGGAGAAGGACACTGCAATCCTCCATCGCCTCCACGGATACAGGGATTTTGGAAAGGCCCATACAGGCATAAGTTTCGCCGAAGAGATTACCGGCTTCAAGAGCGCCGATGATCATTCTGTCTCCAAACATATTTTCTTTTATAACCTGTGCTTTTCCCGATAAAAGGATACCCAGCTTAGGGTAGGACTCATCCGCCAGGAATATAAAACTACCTTCATTAAAGGATTGCTGCCGACTTTCCATACATGAGAGTATATGATTTAGATCCTGTAGGGCAATTCCCGCAAACAAGGGATGCTTCATTAAAATTTTATTCATAAAAATTCCTTTTTGTTGCAAACGCAACATACTTTTTATTTGAAATCAATTATAGTATCTGTAGAAAGCAATAGCAAGACGGAATTAACGCATTGCGTAGATAGTAAAAAGAGAATAAGTAAACAAATGAGTTATATATGCAAATGGAGGAGAAATTAAGATGATTAGACAGATTATTAAAATTGATGAAGAACTGTGCAACGGGTGCGGACTCTGCGCAGAAGCCTGCCACGAAGGTGCCATCACTATGATAGACGGTAAAGCCAAGCTGATCCGGGATGATTATTGCGATGGGCTGGGCAATTGCTTACCTGTCTGTCCCACAGGAGCCATCTCCTTTGAGGAGAGAGAGGCGGCTGCATTCGATGAAGCTGCAGTAAATGCTAAGATGGAGGCCGAAAAGCAGAAGGTAGAAGATCTGCCCTGCGGTTGTCCCGGATCCCAGTCCAGAAGCTTTTCAAATAAGGTGGCTTCCTCTCAAGAAAGAGCAGTAGAGCATACAGTGCAGGAGTGCCAGCTGAGGCAGTGGCCGGTACAAGTCAATTTGGTTCCGGTCAACGCACCCTATTTCGATAATGCAAACCTGTTGATAGCAGCAGATTGCACCGCCTATGCCTATGGGAACTTTCATAATGAGTTTATGAAAAATAAGGTGACGATAATCGGCTGTCCAAAATTGGATGCGGGAGATTATTCAGAAAAGCTCACCGCCATACTCAGCGAAAACAACATAAAGAGCGTTACTGTAGTACGCATGGAGGTTCCTTGCTGCGGTGGCATTGAGCATGCTGTAAAGCAAGCTCTGATGAACTGTGGAAAGATGATTCCCTGGCAGGTTGTGACGATTTCAGCAGATGGAAATATCCTAGATTAAGAGATGAGGGGACACCTCCTGGCCCCCGACTATCGGTAAAAGGCGCTATAGTAAAGCGCAGTGTTCGCAAAGCAGGGTTCTCATAGGGCATACGAGAACCCTGCTTTACTATGCTCTCTTTTATAAATCTTGCAGCATCTGTGCAAAGCGTTCGACAAATTTACTCAGGTTTTTATCTCCCTGATACTCTACACGCAGAACTGTTCCACCTTGACGCAGAATAAGGTAGCTTCTTTCATCGCTCTGTAGCAGATGAATCTCTTCCAAACCTCCGACAGGGGATAAGCTTTGATATTCCTCCTCCATCACTCTATAGGCGCGCCACTCCTGGGCGCGTTTCTCTGCCAGCGCCTTCATGGGATAACGGTTGATGGATAAAATCAGACGCGGAACATCGTTGATATTAGACCCTCCATCGCGATTGGAGAAGGTTCCATATTGTTGGAAATACCAGTTTTCCGGGTCAAGCAGGGTGCCTCCGTGAGAAATATAGTCCATGTTATACATCCTGTTACCGGTAAGACGAAATTCCGGCCCTTCGATTTCACTCAGTGTAACAAAATTCGAGTCCTCTAAGTCGATGGGCCGATAATCAAGTCCCGAGAACAGCTGAAAGGTGTTTATCACCACGGGAATTAAAATGAGGATGCCCACCGTCAGAAGCCAACCGGAGCGGGATGCCTTGTTGGCAGCTTTTCCGGCGCGAAAGCGGAGCAGGCACAGAAATCCCAGCAGATAGTAGAGGTCCAGAAAAACAAGCCCCAATATAGACAGCAATAGGGGCAGTACCGGATATTTGCTGATGGTCTCCATGGTGAAATATTGCAGATAGATCCAGCTGTCCGGCCAGCCACGATGATAGAGGGAAAGCAGGAAAAAATTAAATGCCAGCAAACCCAGTCCGCTGATGAGCTTTTGTTTGGAGAAGCGCTTTAAAACATAGTCCAGCGAATCAGGATCAGTGTAGGCCTTGGCCTCCGGGTTCTCGGTTGCAAAAACAAAGTAGCTGTTTCTAAATGTACCAAGGTACCACCAACCGGCGTCTTCATACAGGGCGTTCAATTCCGTATCTGCTTCGGACTTGTCGATCATCGGCTCCAAATGAAACTGCAGCGTTTTAGCCTCATCATGGCAGTATAAAGTAAGTGGGCCGGCGGTCATGGAAAAAAGAAGCCCTTGCTCCGCCATGCGCTCTAAGTAGCTCTCGATGGCAAAAATATCATATCCGTTGACCGGCATCAATTTCCAACAGCTTTGTTTATTCATAACAGCGCCTCCTCGCCATCCCGCAGGCACATTTGCAGGCGTCCCAGTTCATCCATATAGGTCTCTTTGCCTTTATCTGTCAGCCGGTAGGTTCGTTTGCGTCCATCCACGGCGATCTCCTCAATGAGTCCATCCTCCTGAAATTTTGCCAATATGGTATACAGGGTACCCGGTCCAAGTTGTACCCGGCCGCCGGTACGCCGGCTGACATATTCCGTAATATCAATGCCGCACATATCCTGCTTCAAAAAGGCCATCAGCACATATAGCATGGGTTCTGTCAGCGGCCCTCGCGCTTTGCTTTTCATAGTATTCCTCACTTGCAAGGTCAATATCGCTTCACGATATCGCATATTGATATTGTACTATTTTTGTTTTTTGATGTCAATAAAAAAGAGGACGAGAATATTGTAAAAGTAAATTTAATGAGATATGTGCAAATTTTCAACTTATATGTGGATATTTGGATTGAAAAGTTGTATTAGGGCCGAATCTGTGCAAATTTTTCGGTTGTAGCAAATTTACGCCTTGTAATCTGCCTACAATCGAAAATTTTGCTCATTTGACGGTGAATAAGAGGTAAATGCAACTAAAATTTGCAGACAACCGGATTTTTTGCACATTTGGGGGTGCGGATCTCTAACTAGACGGCAGTACGAACTGTGCAGTATGTATTGTAATTCAGTCAGAAGGTCATTTTGCTTTGCTATGGAATTTACATTGCAAACAGTGGGTAACAATGGTAAACTCTAGCTATAGACATATGGATTATTATGGGTTAAATTACTAATTATCGGAATAATGCGGTGTCGAGCTAAAGCGCTACCCTGTTATAAGTACTTGTTCCTGTCATTGAAAGCATAACATGAAAGAAGGCGAAACGATGAAAACCATTTCATTAGGAGAGGCAAAACTGACCATGGAAGAACTGCTTGCTGTCGCAAGAGGCGGAGCTACAGTGACATTATCAGCGGAAGCGGAGACCGCTATTTGTAGATCCAGGGAAGTCGTGGAGAAATGCGTGGCGGAGAAGAAAGTCGTCTATGGGCTGACTACAGGTTTCGGAAAGTTCAGCGATGTTACCATCTCAAATGAAGATACTTTGTCCCTGCAGGAAAACCTAATCATGAGCCACGCTTGCGGGGTGGGCGAACCACTTCCGGATGAAGTAGTAAGAGCTATGATGCTCCTTCGCATCAATGCACTGGCGGTCGGTTACTCGGGTATAAGGGTTTCAACACTGCAAACCCTCATAGAGATGTTAAATAAAAATGTAGTTCCCGTGGTTCCGTCTAAAGGGTCTCTGGGGGCAAGCGGCGATCTGGTACCCTTGGCCCATATGTCCCTGGTTCTGCTGGGAATGGGGGAAGCGAAGTACATGGGCGAGAAAATGAGCGGTGCCAAGGCTATGGAAATGGCGGGGATCGTTCCGGTAAAGCTCACTTCAAAAGAAGGCCTGGCTCTGATCAACGGTACACCCGCCATGTGTTCCCTTGGAGCTCTTGCCATATCCGACACAGAGATACTCTTGAAGTCTGCCGATGTAATTGCCGCTCTTACGATGGAGGCGGAATACGGCATTGCAGATGCCATGGATGAGAGGCTTCACAAAGTACGCCGTCAGCCCGGGCAGATCATAACTGCGGAAAATATGAGGAAGCTGTTTGAGGACAGCCAATATATAAGTCGCCAGGGAGAACGAAGAGTTCAGGATGCCTACTCCTTCCGGTGTATTCCTCAGATTCATGGTGCCAGTAGGGATACCATCGGATTTGTCAGAACAGTTATCGAAAATGAACTCAATGCAGTGACGGACAATCCCATTATCTTTGCAGATACAGAAGAAGCAATCTCCGGCGGCAATTTTCATGGGCAGTATCTTGCAATTGGCCTGGATGTTCTAGGGATTGCCCTGGCAGAGATCGCCAACGTATCGGAAAGAAGAATCGAGCGGCTAGTGAATCCCGCTCTCAGTGGCCTTCCTGCGTTTTTAGTGAAGCACGGCGGTCTGAATTCGGGAATGATGATTGCACAGTATACGGCTGCGGCATTGGTGTCTGAAAATAAAGTATTGGCTCATCCCGCGTCCGTGGATTCCATTCCATCCTCCGCAAATCAGGAGGATCATGTGAGCATGGGTATGACGGCAGCCCGTAAAGCAAGGGAAATCCTAAGTAACGTGGCAGATGTTTTGGCAATTGAGGTCATGTGCGCAGCTCAAGCAGTGGAGTTTCAAGGCCCTGAAGGCTTATCATCGGCTGGAAGAGCCGTGTATAATCTAATACGCGAGCAGGTTCCCCCTCTTGAAAAGGACAGGATTCTGCATGTAGATATAGAGAAATGTTCCGAACTGCTTCGAAGCGGAGCTATACTCAAAGCAGCGGAATCCGTTATCGGACCATTGAAATAGCAGTGGAAATCTACAAATCATAGATTTGTGATTTCTGTGCATAAGTCTGCCAACCATTGCTGTGCAAATGGGGCAGGCTAATAGCAGTGGAGGTGAAGGAAGTGTTAAATAATGAGTTCATCGCAAAATCGATGGAGATCCGTCTTGGAGGTCAACTGGACCCGGTTAAGCCTTTTGTCGAGGGGATAAGAAGGG
>JBAYOC010000059.1:0-6748 GCA_041678465.1 Anaerovoracaceae bacterium
CGCCGTCGCCGGATTAGCGAATCTACACTATTGGCCTTAGCCTTTTTGCTGGGCGCTCCCGGGGTATTGATCGCTATGCCCGTGTTCCGGCACAAAACGAAAAAGCCACTGTTTCTAGTTCTGGTACCTCTGGCGTTAATAGCAAATTTTCTAATGGTAGTAGGTTTAATTAACATGATTTGAATGCAAATTCTATTGACAGGCTATGAAATGTATGATAGTTTTATTAAGCGACTTTACGGCCACCTCGAGGCGGCCTTAGTTTAGATGAAATTTCGGAGGGCAATCATTATGAGAGTAAGAGTTACATTATCCTGCGCAGAATGCAAGCAGAGGAACTACAACACCATCAAGAACAAGAAGAACGATCCGGACCGCTTGGAGTTCAACAAGTACTGCAAATTCTGCAAGAAGCAGACAGCTCACAAAGAGACCAAATAATAAGTAACAAGTTTAGGGGATGTGAACAAAATGGACAAGAAACCTGCTGTTAACACAAACGTTAAAAAGAAAGGCAGTATCAAGGAATACTTCAAAGGCGTAAGGACCGAAATTCGCAAAGTTATATGGCCCAGCAAAAAAGAGCTGGTCTCTTATACGGGTGTGGTCATCATGACCTGCTTTGCATTTTCTTTGGTTTTCTGGGCTTTTGATTCCGCATTCCTTGCACTGCTGAAGGCTGTTTTAAACATCAGCATTTAAAGGAAAAAACAATGGTAAAAACATCAGACGAAACGCCTGAGATCGTGGAAGAAGTCCTGACCGACGAAGAGCAAGTTGCTACTGAAGAGGGGCAGCTTCAATGTGGTATGGATGAGGAAGAGGCGTCCAAGGCCAAGTGGTATGTGATTCATACCTACTCAGGACACGAGAACAAGGTCAAAGTGAATATTGAAAAACTTGTTGAGAACCGGGGCATGCAAGATCTGGTTCTTGAAGTTGTGGTGCCCACGGAAGACCGGGTAGAGATTAAGGATGGCCAACGGAAGATCAAGACGAGAAAGATGTTTCCCGGCTACGTTATCGTGAAGATGATTGTCACCAATGAATCTTGGTATCTCGTCAGAAACACACAGGGTGTCACGGGTTTTGTAGGTCATGGTTCGGAACCGGTTCCGCTCACCAATGAAGAGGTGAGGCGGATGGGTATCGAAAAGGTCTACATCAAGCTCGACATCGCTCCGGGAGACAGCGTAAAGGTAATCAACGGACCCTTCGAGAGCTTTATGGGGATTGTAGAGGAAGTAAACTTCGACAGACAGACCCTGAAGGTCCGCATTTCAATGTTTGGAAGAGACACTCCGGTCGAACTGGAATTCGGCCAAGTGGATAAAATATAGCGCCAGGCGCAAAAAACTTGCATCTGCACTAGAATAGGGCAGCAAGGGAAAGGAGACCATAACATGGCAAAAAAAGTAGACGGCTTGATTAAGTTGCAGATTCCTGCAGGCAATGCAACACCTGCTCCGCCGGTAGGTCCTGCTCTGGGACAAAAAGGTGTGAACATAATGGATTTCTGTAAGCAATTCAATGCAAGAACAGCCGATCAGGCAGGAATGATCATCCCTGTAGTCATCACAGTATACGCGGACAGATCCTTCACCTTTATTACAAAGACACCGCCTGCCGCTGTGCTCTTGAAAAAAGCTGCGAACTTAACCGTTGCTTCCGGTGAGCCCAACAACAAGAAAGTTGCAACCCTCACTACGGACCAGGCAAAGGAAATCGCAAAGCTGAAAATGCCGGACTTAAACGCTGCAGATATTGATTCTGCGACAGAAATGATTAAGGGAACGGCAAGAAGCATGGGAATCGTTATTCGCGACTAGTAAGGTGGGAGGCGAAAGCCGCAAGTACCACAAGGAGGTAGAAAAATGCCTAAAAGAGGTAAGATTTACAAAGAGTCGGCCAAGTTAGTCGACAAGACAACGCTATATGAAGTCGTCGAAGGTCTTGATCTTGTCGTACAGACAGCAAAGGCTAAGTTCGACGAAACCATTGAAGTCCACATCAAGCTGGGCGTAGACGGAAGACATGCTGACCAGCAGGTCAGAGGTGCAATCGTCCTTCCCCACGGAACCGGCAAATCCAAGAAGGTTCTGGTATTCGCAAAGGGTGACAAGGTAAAAGAAGCAGAAGATGCCGGCGCGGATTACGTAGGTGCCGAAGATTTGGCTCAAAAGATCCAGAGCGAGGGCTGGTTTGATTTCGACGTTGTAGTCGCTACCCCGGACATGATGGGTGTAGTGGGAAGATTAGGTAAAATATTAGGTCCCAAAGGTCTGATGCCTAACCCCAAATCAGGAACCGTAACGATGGATATCGAAAAAGCGCTTCAAGAGATCAAAGCCGGTAAAGTGGAATATCGTCTGGATAAAACCAATATCATCCACACCCCTATCGGAAAGGCATCTTTTGGTAAAGAGAAGCTGACTGATAACTTCAATGCTCTGCTGGAAGCCGTAATTAAGGCAAAACCAGCCGCAGCCAAAGGCCAATATCTGAAGAGCGTCACAGTGGCCAGCACTATGGGCCCCGGAGTTAAGATTAACCCCGTTAAGATTACCTTTATCAAATAGAGGTGTCGTGAAAAAGCTCTTACAAAACTGCATATAGACTGGAGACAGCAGGTGCGAAAGCTTAATTCCCTGCCGAGGTTGGAGATACAATTATTGAATCGAAGCCTTTTCTGTCTGCAGGATAGAAGAGGCTTTAATACTAAAATACCGGAAAGGAGACAGTTCATGCCATCACAAGAACACTTGAATCAAAAACAAGCAGTGATCGATGAGATCAAACAAAAATTGGAAAACGCACAGTCGGCAGTGGTCATCGACTACATGGGAATCAATGTAGCGGAAGCCAATGCCATGAGAAAAAAGCTCAGAGAAGCGAATGTAGACTATACGGTTTACAAGAACACTCTCTTCAACAGAGCAATTGAGGGGACTTCCTTTGAGAGCCTCTCGCCGGTCCTTAACGGACCAAGCGCTTTCGCCTTCGGATACGAAGATGCAGTGGCTCCGGCCAGAGTGTTGAATGGAATCATGAAGGAGTACAAGAAGATGAGCTTTAAGGGGGGCATCGTAGAAGGTGGTTTTTACGACAGCGAGCAGATGAAAGACATCGCGCTCCTCCCAGGAAGAGAAGAGCTCATTGCTAAATTTATGGGCAGCATTCAATCGCCTGTTTCGAAGATGGTTCGCACCTTCCAGGCTATTGCGGACGCTAAAGAAGAAGCATAATAGAGAAAAGAAAAGGAGAACAAAATGAATAAAGAACAAATTATTGAAGCCATCAAAGGCATGACCATTTTAGAACTGAACGAGCTGGTTAAGGCTTGTGAAGAGGAATTCGGCGTTTCCGCAGCAGCTCCGGTAGCAGTAGCAGGAGCAGGCGGAGGAGCAGCAGAAGCAGTTGAAGAGCAGACAGAGTTCACAGTAGTCCTGACAGGTGCAGGCGCTGAGAAGATCAAGGTCATTAAGGTAGTCAGAGAGCTGACCGGTCTTGGACTGAAGGAAGCCAAGGAATTGGTAGACAATGCTCCAAGCAACGTGAAAGAAGGCGTCGATAAGGCAGAAGCCGAGGCCGTCAAGAAGCAGCTTGAGGACGTGGGCGCTGTTGTCGAGATGAAATAAGAGAAAGATCTAATTGTAAAACCCGTTCTATATTTTGAACGGGTTTTATTTATCGAAAATTTGGCAATAATTTTATTGACTACTTGTTTTCACTGTGATATCATAGTACATTGCCACGCAAAGTAGTTTGTTGTCAATACAAGGAGTGATGAATATGCCACAACCCGTTAAAATCGGTAAAAAAACGCGGATGAGCTACTCATTGATTCACGAAGTAGCTCCCATGCCTAATCTGATTCAGATTCAAAAAGATTCATATGACTGGTTCATACAGGAAGGACTAAAAGAGGTTTTCGAAGATATATCCCCCATCAGGGACTATGCAGACAATTTAGTCCTTGAATTTATTCAACATTCCATCAATGATGAGCCCAAGTACGATCAGGAGGAGTGTAAAGAAAGGGACGCAACCTATTCTGCTCCTTTGAAAGTCAAGGTCAGATTGGTCAATAAAGAAACCGGTGAAGTAAAGGAGCAGGAAGTGTTCATGGGAGATTTTCCACTCATGACAGAAAAAGGCACCTTTATTTATAACGGGGCGGAGCGTGTTGTCGTTACGCAGTTGGTTCGGTCCCCCGGGCCTTATTTTGATGTAACTACGGACAAATCCAACAACAAGCTCTATTCCACGCAGATCATACCCAACCGGGGAGCCTGGCTGGAGTATGAGACAGACTCCAATGAAGTGATATCTGTCCGTGTGGATCGTACCAGAAAGCAACCGATTACCACCATTCTCAGAGCCCTTGCCTACAAATCGGTAGAGGAAAAGGTTTTCTATGAGAGAAAGAAAAATTCGGACATCTCCGAGGTGGATCTGCAGAAAAAAGTTCGCAGATATGGAGAGTTTTCCAGCGAAACTGCAAAGATGCTCTACGAAGGAACGAATGAAGAGATTCTTCAAATTTTTGGTACCAACGATCGTCTGGAGAAGTCTTTATCCAAAGACATCACCGTTAATTACGATGAAGGATTGAAAGAAATCTATAAAAAGTTAAGACCGGGAGAACCCGCTACATTTGAAAGCGCCTATGATCTCATTGAAGCGTTGTTTTTTGATGTGAAGCGGTATGACCTGGCTAAAGTAGGCAGATATAAATACAATAAGAAGCTGGGTCTGGCCAACCGCATAGTCGGCTGTAAAGCGGCGGAAGCAGTGGTAAGTCCCTCTACAGGTGAAGTGCTTACAGAAGAAGGAATGATTATCAACAGAACCTTGGCGATGGCTATTGAAAACTCCGGAGCGGAGTCTGTCATGGTCTACAGCAAGACAGAGGATAGCCGGCCGGTGAAGGTGATAGGGAATTGCTTCGTCAATCTTCAAGATCTTGTTCCCTTTGATGTATCAGGATTGAAGCTGCCTAACAAAGTTCACTACCCTGCCTTGAAATGGGTTCTTGAGAACTATGAGGGGGAAAACAATATAAAGGAAGCCTTGATTGCCGCTAAGAACAAGCTTTCTCCCAAGCACGTTATCCTCGATGACATCATCGCATCCATCGGTTATATTCTAAACCTTTCCGATGGTATCGGCGCAACGGATGATATTGATCACCTGGGCAACAGAAGGCTCAGAACCGTAGGGGAATTACTGCAAAATCAATTTCGTATTGGTCTGGCTCGTATGGAAAGAGTCGTAAAGGAAAGAATGACTATCCAGGATATCGAGGTCACGACACCGCAAGCCCTGATGAATATTCGGCCGGTGACTGCTGCAATCAAAGAATTTTTCGGTAGCAGCCAGCTGTCTCAGTTTATGGATCAGACGAACCCTCTGGCCGAGCTCACGCATAAGAGAAGGCTTTCAGCCTTGGGCCCTGGCGGTCTGTCAAGAGAAAGAGCGGGTTTTGAGGTGCGGGACGTGCATCATTCCCACTACGGAAGGATGTGCCCCATTGAGACACCGGAAGGTCCAAACATCGGACTCATCGGCTCTCTGACTACCTACGGTAGAATCAACGAATACGGTTTCATTGAAACGCCTTACCGGATCGTAGACAAGGTCAACGGCCGGGTTACAGAAGATATTCAGTACGTTACAGCCGATGAAGAAGAGCAGCTCATTATCGCGCAAGCCAATGAGCCATTAGATAGCGAAGGGCATTTCATCAACAGTAAAGTCGTTGTGCGGAAGCCCGGGGGCGCATTGGATCTGGTTCAGAAGGATGAAGCAGACTTCATGGACGTTTCCCCTAAGCAGGTAGTATCCGTAGCAACGGCTATGATACCCTTCCTTGAAAACGACGATGCCAACCGTGCTCTGATGGGTTCCAACATGCAGAGACAGGCAGTGCCTCTCCTTGTCACGGATGCACCTATCGTAGGCACCGGCATGGAATACACCGCAGCGAGAGATTCCGGAGTTGTGATCCTTGCGAAAGAAGCAGGCACGGTGGAATATGTAGATGCTAACAGAATACGCATTCGCAGAGATCGGGACAACGGCGTTGATGAATACAAGATGCTGAAGTTTAAACGCTCTAATCAGGGCACCTGCATCAACCAAAAGCCCATCGTAAATCACGGTGAGCGGATTGAAGAAGGGGAAGTCATTGCAGACGGTCCCTCCACAGATATGGGTGAAATCGCTCTGGGCAAGAACCTGCTCATCGGGTTTATGACGTGGGAAGGCTACAATTACGAAGATGCGATCATCCTCAACGAGAGATTGATCATGGAGGACTCCTTAACCTCCCTTCACATCGAGGAATATGAATCCGAAGCCAGAGATACCAAGCTGGGTCCTGAGGAAATTACAAAAGATATTCCCAATGTGGGAGAAGATGTCCTGAAGGATCTGGATGAAGAAGGAATCATCCGCATCGGCGCGGAAGTGAACTCTTCTGATATCTTAGTGGGCAAAGTTACACCGAAGGGCGAGACGGAGCTTACTGCAGAGGAAAGACTGCTTCGGGCTATCTTCGGAGAAAAGGCCAGAGAAGTAAGAGATACTTCCCTGAGAGTGCCCCATGGTGAGACGGGTATCGTAGTAGACGTCAAGGTCTTTTCCAGGGAGAAAGGCGACGAGCTGCCCCCCGGCGTCAACAAGCTGGTACGGTGTTACGTTGCAACGAAGCGCAAAATCAGCGTCGGCGACAAAATGGCCGGAC
>JBAYOC010000060.1:0-6725 GCA_041678465.1 Anaerovoracaceae bacterium
CAAGGAGTTGGCTGCTTATATTCAGGAGGAATTAGTTCGAGAAACCGGCCTGAAGGACAGAGGCATCATCGACTGTCCACATCTTGCGGTATTGAACAAGAGCCTAATGCCCGCAGTTATTATCGAAGGCGGATTCCTATCAAATGATAATGATCTTCAGGTAATGCTCACAGAGGAGTTCAGAGAGGCTTATGCGGTAGCTGCTGCCAGAGGGACAATCAATGCGCTGAACGACTGGGTTGATCGCTGAAGAGCACCGAATATTGGGGAATTGGGAATATAGATTTTACAAGGAGAAAACATGAACGAGAGTATGAACTGCTTTAAGGGGAGCCAAGCCTACGTAGCAGGGCCGGAACTCATGTACGCTGTAAATGTAGCGATTGCTTTAGAAAAACCATTGCTTATAAAAGGCGAACCGGGGACGGGAAAGACTATGCTCGCGGAAGCCATTGCCGAGTCCCTTGGAAAAGAACTCATCATATGGAGCATCAAATCCACCACGAAAGCAAAGGACGGACTCTACGTTTACGATACAGTTCAGCGCCTTTACGACAGTCAGTTTCAAGAAGGCGATGTGGCTGACATCAAGAAATACATTCACATGGGCAAACTGGGTGAGGCCTTTACAGCAGAAGCGCAGCCAGTGCTGCTAATCGATGAAATCGATAAAGCCGATCTTGAATTTCCCAATGACCTGCTCTGGGAACTGGACAGGATGGAGTTTTACATCCATGAAACAAAGGAGACGGTCAGGGCAAAGAACCGGCCCATCGTCATCATAACATCCAATGCAGAAAAGGAGCTTCCAGACGCCTTTCTTCGCCGGTGCATTTTTCACTACATCGCTTTTCCTGATAGTGATACAATGCGGAAGATCATCGCAGTCCACTATGAAAATGTAGAGAGGAAATTGCTGGATCAGGTGATTGAAACCTTTTATTGGCTGAGAGAGATTAAGGAGCTTCAGAAAAAGCCCGGCACCCCTGAACTGTTGGATTGGATTCGAGCACTGCAACTGGGCGGTGTAAAAGTGGAACGGATTCACGGGGAGTTGCCATTCCTGGGAGTATTGCTGAAAAAGAATCAAGACTTTGATGTAGTTTGTGAGATTAAAGAAAAAGGCTATACGAGAAAAGGTTGGGGTGTATAACGTTCCACATGAAGAGGAGCCGTCGTTGTTTATAGAGTTCTTTTATCTGCTGCGGCAGCATCAACTGAAAATATCCATTAAAGAGTGGCTGGATCTTATAGGGGCGCTGGACAAAGGCCTTTGCGGACCCGGCTTGCTTGACTTTTATCATTTATGTCGCAGTATTCTGGTAAAAAGCGAAGTAGATTATGACAAATTTGATCAGGCCTTCGCACAGTTTTTTAAGGATTTCGAGTCTCCTTTTGAAATTCCCGAGGAGGTCTGGAAATGGCTGAATGGCGGCGAAAAAAGCAAAGAAGAGTTATATGATAAAATCGATCCCAATGCGCCCCGTTACCAACTGGAGGAACTGAAGCAAATGCTGGAGCAAAGGCTCAAGGAGCAACGCTCCTGCCACAGGGGAGGGAACTACTGGATCGGGACTGGGGGGACCTCTGTTTTGGGCCATGGAGGCTTTGCGGAGGAAGGTATCCGCGTGGGAGGGGAAAGCCGGTATCGGTCGGCCCTTCAAGTGGCCAATAGCAGGGCGTTTCGAGATTTTCGTCAGGACAATATCATAGACACCCGTCAATTCCAGGTAGCCCTGCGCAAACTCAGGCAATACTCCGCAACGGTAGAGACAGCAAGAACAGAATTGGATATAGATGGCACCGTACGAGAAACTACGGACAACGGCGGTTTTCTAAAGCTCGTATTTGAAAAATCGAGAAAGAATACTGTGAAACTGCTCCTGCTCTTTGATTCGGATGGATCCATGCTCAGGTACAGCAGGCTTTGCAGCGCTTTATTTCAGGCGGTCCACAAAGCGAACCATTTCAGCGATCTAAAGGTTTACTATTTTCATAATTGCATTTACGAGCATCTTTATACCTCCCCTTATTGCGTTCGGGGCGAGTGGGAAAGCACGGAAAAAGTCTTAAACACTTTAGGAAGCGAGTATCGGATTATTTTGATTGGCGACGGTGCTATGTCTCCTACGGAATTGTTGAGGCCCGGAGGTAATTGCATCATCGGGCTGTATAATGAGCTTCCGGGTATTTACTGGCTGGAGCGGATTCGGGATAAATATCCGCATCATATCTGGCTCAATCCCATTGAGGAGGCGGACTGGGATTATGCTTTCGGGCATGTAACCATCGCGGCGATTCGTGATCTGTTCCCCATGTATGAACTGAGTCTGGAAGGCATCGAGAAGGGCATAAAAAAACTACTGGTAAACAGATAAAACCCAACCATGGGGACAGACCCCGTGGCTGACTTTGCCCCCAGGGGGACAGACCCCGTGATGCACCGATGCCGGACACACATTTTGTGGCAATATAAAAAAGCAGACAATTCAATTGTCTGCTTACTGTTAAACCTCTAATTCACCATCATCAGGACAGGTAGCGGAACACGCCCTTGACCAGGCCTAATATTTTCGCATCCTTTACTATAATCGGACTCATGCTTTGGTTCTCCGGCTGCAAACGGATGTGACCGTTTTCCTTGTAGAACGTCTTCACTGTGGCTTCGCTCTCAAAACCGTCCACCATAGCGACTACGATCTCGCCGTTGTCGGCAGTCTGTTGCTGTTGTACCAGTATGTAATCACCGTTAAAGATACCGGCCTCTATCATACTGTCACCTTTTACGGTTAGCATGAAGTGGTTTCCCTTGCCTACGTAGCGGGCCGGTATGGGAAAGCTGTCTTCTATGTTTTCCTCCGCAAGAATAGGAGTTCCCGCAGCGATGTGTCCAACAAGAGGGATCTCTACTACGTCAGCTCTCTCGCTATTCCCAAAGCCGGAGTTTGAGTACGAATTTTTCGAAATACCGGTGCTCATATCTTCTCTGTTCATGCTGGGATCGAGAATTTCAATTGCCCGGGGTTTGGCCGGGTCTTTGCGAATATATCCTTTTTGCTCCAGACTTGCAATGTCCTTATGGGCAGTAGATGTAGATTTGATTCCGAGGGAGCTACACATCTCCCGAACAGTAGGCGGGTAACCCTTTTTCTTGATTTCAGTTAACATGTAATCGAGAATTCTCTTTTCGCGTTCCTTCAACGGTTTCATCTTGTATCCTCCCCGCACTTGCAAGTTCCTACATTCTTCCTGCCCAGTATAGCACGGCGCGAACAAAATGTAAACACTTGTTCTGCATTTTGGATACTTACGACAGCAGTCACCACCTGGGGGCATATTCAGCCAACGGGGTCTGTCCCCACCGGCATCGTTTAGTTAAGATAGTGACAAAAGTTGGGTTTTCGTTGGAGCCCTATAGGAGTTCCAATTTTTGTCCGCACCCCCAGTGTGCAATAAATCAAGTAGTACGTAAATTTATTTCAAAAATCACCGTACAAATTCAAATTTTGCACAAAATTAGCCATAAAACAGCATTTTATTTCAAATATCTCCGTACTACTTGAAATTCTGCACAGATTTAGCTCTAAAATTCAAATATCAACGTACTACTTGAAATTCTGCACATATAACCTGAAATAGATATAAACCGTAAAAGCGACGGGGGGAATCAAAAAAACAGCCACAGGGTCTGTCCCCCTGGGGGCAAAAACAGCCACAGGGTCTGTCCCCCTGGGGGCAAAAACAGCCACGGGGTCTGTCCCCGTGGCTGTGTCCCTTGGCTGTTTTTAGCACAAGTTTTATTTGATCATGTTGTCGACGGAATCCATAACCTTATCAAGCATCTGCAGTGCTTCTTTAAGCTCCTGCTCTGTGATGATCAGCGGCGGAGAAACGTGGATCATGTTCTCATGCGCATAGGTGTAGAATCCTTCTGCTCTGAGCATGCCGAGGATCTTAGGCATAATGCCGTCAGGATCCTTGCCAAAGGGAACGATGGGCTCTCTTGTGGCTTTGTCCTTCACAAACTCGACTATGGAGAACAGACCGATGTAGCGAACGTCTCCAACGCAGGCATGCTTAGCCTTCAAAGCTTCCAGTCCTTCGCCCAATACTTTACCGACCTTCAAAACGTTCTCGAAGACCTTGTCATCTTTGTATGCATCGATGGCAGCAACTGCAACTGCACAGCCCATGGGGTGCGCACTGTAGGTCAGGCCGCAGAACATCTTGTTGTCATCATAGAACTCAGCGATTTTTTTGGAGACAATAACGCCGCCCAGGGGAACGTAACCGCAGGTGGATCCTTTCGCGAAGGAAACCAAATCAGGCTTTACATCCCAGTTCTGGAATGCGAACCACTTACCGGTTCTTCCGAAACCAGCCATGACTTCATCGCAAACCATGCAGATACCATACTTATCGCAAAGTGCTCTCACGCCTTCAAGATAGCCTTTGGGGGGAACGAGAACGCCGTTGGAACCAACAACAGTCTCCAGGAAAATAGCGGCAATAAGGTCAGGTCCTTCATATAGAATTTGATTCTCCAGGAGTTCCAGATAGAATGCAGTTACATCTTCTTCCTTTTCAAATTTGCATGCCTTTGGAGCTCTGTACTCGTAAGGCCCGTCAAACTTGATGAATCCGGGAATGCCGGGTTCATTGATGAATCTTCTCGGCTCACCGGTCAGGTTGGCTGCGCCGTAGGTGGCACCGTGATAGGAACGGTACATGGAAAAGATCTTCCATTCCCCTGTATAAGCCTTTGCCAGTTTGATAGCGTTTTCATTGGCTTCTGCACCGGCATTCGTGAAGAATACTTTTGCATCTTCTAGGCCTGAGATCTCAACGAGCTTCCGAGCGGCTTCAGAACGGACGTCGCAGGAGAAGGACGGAGCTAGGAACGGTAGCTTGTCTGCCTGATCTTTAATGGCCTGGATCAGTTTTTTGTTGCCGTGTCCCAGGTTCATGTTTACCAGCTGAGCAGACATGTCATAATATTTCTTGCCATCTTCGTCCCAGAAATAGATACCTTCCGCTTTAACGATGTTAGCGGGATTGAGTTTTCTCTGGGCCGACCAGGAATATAGGTTGTACTTCTTTCCCATTTCGACTACGTTTGACATTTTATTTCCTCCTAATCTTAATTACAGTACGCGGTTTCGTCTAAGCAAAATCGCATAACATACTAATAAGTTTTCCCGTCAAACAGCTCTTCATCCGTGGGCTGTGTGGACGGAATGGGGGTTGACAGATAGGTGAAGTTCAGCAGATCTTTCCATGTTGCGTTGTGGGAGATGCTGTTGTGGCCCCAGGTGCCGCAGCCCAAAGTCATGGACATGGGATAACCGCAGGTCCATGCGCCGCTGTTGACCAGAGACTGCGCTTGATTTACGACAACCTTGGTAACCTTAATTCTATCGGCCATAGCATGAGCCCGATCCATATCTGTGGTATGGATTCCGCAGCTGTGTCCCAATCCCTGATAATCCAGGATGGCTTCCATCTGCTGCAGTGCATCTTCAAAGTCTTTCGCTTTTCTCAGCTCAGCAATGGGGGAGAGCTTCTCGCCGGTGAGCGGGAATTCGTTTCCAAAACCGCGGTTTTCCTCGACCATGATCATCTTTGTGTCTTCCGGAACTTTCACACCGGCCAATTCGGCAATCTCTGTAGCAGGTCTGGCTACGATGTGGCGGTTGAGGACATGATCAACCGGCGTGTTTGGCCATAAGGTCTTGACGATCTTATCCTTGTCTGCGGAATCTTCTTTAACGGTGTAAGCACCCTTTTTGCCCATTGCTTCTACGAACTTGTCATAGCAGCTTTCGAAAACGATGATGTTGTTTTCGGTGGAGCAACTTGTAGCATGGTCAAAGGTTTTGGAAGCAATAATCATATCGGCGACTTTATCCAGATCTGTGCTGCCGTCGACAATGGTGACAACGTTTCCGGTTCCGACGCCAATGGTGGGGGTTCCGGAGCTATAGGCAGAACGAACCATGGGTGTTCCGCCGGTTGCGAGTACAAAATCAACCTGCTTCATCAGTTCGCCGGAGCACTCTACGCTTACATATTCTGCCTCGATGGGAAGGACCAGATCTTCCGGTGCGCCGTACATTTTCAGGGTTTCCCTGATCCTGTCGGTTACGAATGCGTTGGTCTTTGCTGCCTTGGGGTGAGGGGCAAGAATAATGGCATTTCTGCCCTTGATGGCAGCGATGGACTTGAAGATAGGTGTTGCTTCTCCGTTTGTAACAGGAATGATAGCACCGATGACGCCCATGGGCTTAGCATATTTGCTAACACCGGTCTCTTCATTCACCTCTACGAGGCCAACGGATTTCTGGCCCTTCATGTCTCTGTAGCCGCCCTTGACCTTGGTGTAGATTTTGCCTACCTTGTTAGCGACTATACCCATGCCGGACTCGGCGACTAACATCTCTGCAGCCTGCTGTGCCCATTCCGGTCTGGTGGTCCGATAGGCAATAGCAGCACAGAGCTCATCGACTTGTTCCTGGGAATAACCTTCAATTGCATCTTGTGCAGCTTTTGCTCTCGCTACCAGGTCGCCTACATACTTTGCATAATCAATTGACATTACTAACTCCTCCTATTGAATAGTTTGCAATACAGATTGGATAAGGGATGTCCTTATCCTAACGTACTGTCTATTAGTGTACGCAATAATCGTGCCGTTAATAAGGATGAAGAGAAAAAGATGGTAAAAG
>JBAYOC010000061.1:0-6720 GCA_041678465.1 Anaerovoracaceae bacterium
CTCTACAGCCATAACTGCACAGTTGTCCTCGGATTCATGGGTTGAGGCTCCTAAGTGGGGGATACAGATAATCTGATCTCTGCCCAGGTAGGTTTCATTGGGGAAGTCCGTTACATAGGTTCGAATAAATCCTCTGTCTATGGCTTCGACTACGTCGAATTCTTTTACAATCTGATCCCTCGAAAAATTCAAAAGACAGACATTTTTTTTCATAAGCTTAAGGCGGGACTTGTCAATCATCTCTTTCGTGTTTTCCATAAAAGGAACGTGAATGGTCACGTAATCACACTGTGGCAACAGTGCATCCAAGGCTTCAATAATCTGCACGGAGGGCGAAAGTTCGTGGGCAGATGAGATGGTGAGATAGGGGTCATAACCTAGGACCTTCATACCCAGACTTTCGGCTGCGTTGGCCACCATTACGCCGATAGAACCAAGTCCGATAACGCCCAGGGTTCTCCCTTTGATTTCGTGGCCTGCAAATTTGGACTTGTTCTTCTCCACAACCTTAGGAATGTCAGATGTCGCACTAAGCGATTTTGTCCAGGCTATGGCGCTGGTCATGTTTCTGGCAGACATGAGCAGGCCGGTGAGGACTAGCTCTTTCACCGCATTGGCGTTGGCTCCGGGTGTATTGAAGACTACGATGCCCTTTTCAGAGCAGACATCCAGCGGAATATTGTTAACGCCGGCTCCGGCTCGCGCGATGGCCAGTAGGTTATCCGAAAAATCCATGGATCTCATATCCTGGCTTCTGACCAGAATCCCATGAGCTTTACTTAAATTATCCGTCATCTCGTAACTGTCAGAGAAGCAGGCGATTCCTTTCTCAGATATTTTATTGAGTGTTGCGATCTTGTACATTTGGTGCTCCTTATCTATTATTTTGCTCAAATTCTTTCATAAATGTAATCAGTGTTTCTACACCCTCGCGAGGCATTGCGTTGTAGATGCTGGCTCGCATTCCACCGACACTGCGGTGGCCGCCAAGGTTGACAAGGCCCTGTGCCTTGGCTTCGGCGATGAACTTCTTGTCCTTGGCTTCATCGCCGGTGACAAAGACCACGTTCATCAGTGAGCGGTCTTTGTCGGCCACCGGACACCGGAACATCCCGCTGTCTTCAATGGCGTTGTAGAGGAGGGCCGCCTTTTCCTCGTTTTTCTTCTGCATAGCTCCTACGCCGCCCTGTTCTTTAATCCATTGGAAGGTGAGGCCCGCCATATAGATGGAGTAACATGGCGGAGTGTTGAACAAGGATTTCGCATCCGTATGGATCTTATAGTCCAGCATGCTGGGCGTTCCTTCCGGCGCAAAGCCGATCAGATCTTCACGGACAATGGCGATGGTGACACCGGCAGGCCCAATGTTCTTCTGTGCTCCGGCAAAGACCAGTCCAAATTTGCTAATATCCAGTTCTTCTGAGAGGATCATGGAAGAGAGGTCAGCCGCCAGGGGGACATCCCCTGTGTCGGGGATATCGGTATACCTTGTGCCATATATCGTATTGTTATATGTGATGTAAAAGTAATCGGCGTCCTTGGAATACTTGTCTCTTTCTACAATGGGAATATATGTGAAAGTATCCGGCTCTGATGTAGCCAGTATATTCACTTGGCCCAGCTTTGCTGCTTCCTTGGCCGCTTTTTTCGCCCAGCTGCCGGTAATGATAAAATCAGCTTTCTTCGAATTGCGGAAGAGATTTATGGGAATCATAGAAAACTGAAGGTAGCCGCCACCCTGTAAAAAAAGAACTTTATAGGAGTGTGGGATGGACATCAGCTCTCTGAGATCCTGCTCCGCCGTCTCAATAATCAGTTGGAACTCTTTGGAACGGTGGCTCATTTCCATAACGGACATTCCGTAGCCTCGGTAGTTAACCATTTCCTTAGCCGCTTGTTCCAGAACAGGAAGGGGCAGCATAGAGGGTCCGGCAGAAAAATTATAGACTCTGTTAGTCGTAGTCATTTGTAGTACCTCCAAGCGTCAAGCTGTATTTTACCGCTTCAGGAGCCAGGCCCCGCGGGTAATTGCTTTGATAAAATATAAACTTTATTATACCATAAATTGAAATCGTTGCGAAGCAATTTGTTTCAATGAACTAAAATAATATATGTAGAACCTAGAAAGCATCGCTCGGGACTGTTCATAGTACAAAAACGTTACTTTTCCCTAGTTTGAGCAGTGCATGATGTCACTCAAACGCCAATCGACGTTGCTTTTACATTTACAATTTTTAAATCTTGTTTGGGAAGCCCAACCTATGGTAGACTAATATATCATATAGCGGAAAATGTCGAAACGAAACGAGCGGATTTCTTGTCCACAAGTTTACTAAATTGGAGGCACAGGGGATCTGTATTATTGTGATACAACATCCGAAGCAACAGAATAGAGAAGGGAAGAAGAGAATAAGATGAAATACCTGATTTTAGTAACAGACGGTGCCGGCGACCAGCCTTTAGAGCAATTAGAAGGAAAGACGCCTCTGGAAGCAGCCGATTTGAAAAATATTAATTCACTGGCAGCGCGGGGAACTGTGGGAATGGTAAACACTATACCTGACGGAATGGCTCCGGGAAGCGACGCGGCAAACCTGTCGGTAATGGGTTATGACCCCAAAATTTACCACACCGGAAGATCTCCTCTGGAAGCGGTGAGTATGGGCATTGAGATGTCCGACACAGATGTGTCGTACCGTTGCAACCTGGTAACCTTGAAGGGGAATGGAGATTATGAAGACCTGATCATAACAGATCACAGCTCCGGAGACATTACCACAGAGGAAGCGGCTGAACTGATGGATGTCATCAGTGAAGTCTTTGCCACAGAACAGGTTAAGTTTTATACGGGCTTCAGCTATCGCCACGCTATGATCGTTCACGAAGGCAGTACTGATTATGATCTGACCCCTCCTCATGATGTGCTTGAACAGAGAGCGGGAGACCACCTGCCAAGAGGAGCAGGATCTGAATTTATCAAAGACATGATGATAAAGAGCTATGAGATTCTGTCGAAACACCCTGTCAACCTTGCGCGGGTAGAGAAAGGCCTGAATCCGGCAAACTCCATCTGGATCTGGGGCCAGGGCAAAAAGCCAAACTTGACTCCTCTTTATGATAAATATCAAGTAAAGGGCGTGACCATATCCGCTGTGGATCTGATAAAAGGCATTGGACTATGCGCCGGACTGAAAGCCGTTGCGGTAAAAGGCGCGACCGGTACAATTCATACCAACTACGAGGGTAAAGTGGCAGCTTCGATTCAATCCTTTGAAGAGGGAAACGATTTGGTCTTCCTTCATTTGGAAGGGCCTGACGAATGCTCACATCAGGGTGATCTGGCCGGTAAGATCCGCTCCCTTGAGCTCATCGATGAGAAGATTGTTGGCCCCATTATGGAATATCTCAATGAATTTGGTGAAGACTATAGATTCTTGGTTCTTCCCGACCATCAGACGCCAATTCGCATGCGTACCCATTTGGGAGAGCCGGTACCTTTTGTGCTGTACGACAGTGCCCACCCGGTAGAGCAGGATTCCTCTCGGGTATATGGGGAGACATCGGGGAGCAAAGGCCTCCTGTTTGAAAACGGATATGAACTGACCGATTACTTCTTCAGGAAATAAACAAGGACAGAAATTTATGAGAAAAGCATTTTCAATACTATTGGTAATATCTATGTTACTTGGATCGGTAAGTCTTGTTTATGGGGCTCCTGCAGACCCTCAACTTACCGGTCAAAGTGCAATTTTAATCGATGCGACAACCGGAAAGATTCTGTACGAAAAAAACAGCCATGATCAGCATTATCCTGCCAGCACCACGAAAATCATGACAGCTATTCTCGCATTGGAGAACCTTGGGCTGCACGACAAAGTAGAGATCGATGAGGAGGTGGCGTTTACAGGGGGGAGCAGAATTTACCTTCTGGAAGGCGAGGACGTTATCGTTGAAGATGTCATGTATGGAATGATGTTGGAATCTGCAAATGACGCAGCGGTAGCATTCGCAAAGAAAATTTCGGGAAGCGTGGAGGCATTTTCGAAGAAGATGAATGAGAAGGCCGTCGAGTTGGGAGCTTTGAACACCAATTTTGTCAATCCCCATGGACTTCACGACGATGCCCATGTTACTACAGCTTATGACCTGGCAATGATCGCGAAATATGCTATAAAAAATGAGATTTTTCAGCATTTTGCTACTACCTACCAATACACAATGGAAGCTACGAATATGCAGGAAACTCGATATTTCTACAACACGAACCGCATGCTTTACGATAACCTCCATACTGTAACGGTAAATGGGGAGGTGCGGGGCTGCAAATATGAAGGGATCACAGGGATTAAGACGGGATATACCGGACGGGCAGGTGGCTGCCTGGTAGCCGGTGCAAAGCGGGGAAACACAGAACTTATCGCTGTCACCCTTGCCTCTACAGACATGGGAAGGTTTCAGGACTGTATCACCCTACTGGATTATGGGTTTGCAAATTATAAAACGGTTAGCGCACTGGACTCCGGCAAGGACTTAGGCACAGTCCCTGTGAGCAGGGGATCGGTGAAGAGGGTGCAGGTCATTCTACCCCAAGAAGTCGTTACCACCCTGCCTGCTGAGGCTTCTGAGAACTTGTTGAGGACCGAAGTAGACCTCCTCGATTCGGTGGAAGCTCCCGTAATGCGGGGGCAGAAGGCGGGCGTCGTCAGACTGTACGCCGGCGATGAGCTGATCGGTGAATACGATGCGGTTACCGCAGAGGGAATAGACAGAGGCGGATGGCTTTCCATAGTGGGTGTACCTGACAGCACAGCCGAGACGATTCGAAACCTGGTTGTGGCCGTGATCGCCCTGCTAATGTTGTTGCTTACCCTGTATGTCCTGGTGAAACGCCGTCAAGTAAAGATCCGACGCCTAAAGAGGCATCAGCGTGAGGAGAAATACCGGTTGCTTAAAGAGCAGGAAAGAGCCCGCTGGGATCAGGAGTATTGGAGAAGCCGGCGCTTATAGAAGCGCGCCGGACACTTTTGTAGATAAATTATTAATCCGGAAGAAAAGTGCGGTACTGTTTTCTATGGCGCAAAATATGCCATAAAAAACAGTCCCGTACTTTATTTGATTGATCCGTGGCTGACTTTCCTCCTGCCGTTCAGCCATAAATTTAAGAAAGAGCAATTCATGGCCGATTCGGAGGTACTATTTTTATGAATTCCTATTTTGAGAGGATGATTTCCGCAACCTTGTAAATGTCGCCGGCACCCATGGTAATGACCAGATCTCCGGACTCTCCATTATTGACAACGAAGTTGGCAATCTCATCAAAGCTTTCAAAATAATAGACTTCTTTATCGGGCTGGGTTCGTTTGATCTCTGCTACCAGCTCTTTGGAACTGATCTTATAGATATTCTTTTCTCTGGCCGCATAGATTTCTGCCAGTATTACTTTATCGGCTAATTGGAAAGCCTGGGCAAACTCTTCAAACAGAGCCAGGGTGCGGGTGTATGTGTGGGGCTGAAACAGGCACCAGAGTCTCTTGTGAGGTATGTTGACCGCAGCGGATAAGGTGGCCTTGATTTCAGTGGGATGATGGGCGTAGTCGTCGACGATCCGGAGTCCATTTTTGGTTACGCCGATGATATCAAAGCGGCGTTGTGTTCCGGCGAAGCCTTCCAAGGTGGAGATTATATGCGCAGAATCGACTCCCAAGTCCCGGCAGCAGGCGGCAGCCGCCAGCGCGTTTACGATATTGTGTTCGCCGGGTACGGACAGTTGGAGAAATCCCAGCTTCTCACCCTGATAGAGAAGGTCAAAGGAAGGCATCCCCGAGGAATTAAAGCGGATGTTTTCTGCATAATAATCGCTCTGCTCATCGAGCCCGAAGGTGATGACCTTGCCGGGTAGGTTTTTAACGATGGATTTTACAAAAGGATTGGCGGTGTAGGCAATGACCACGCCATCCTTTGGCTCCAAGCGGGCAAAACGATCAAAGGAATTGACGATATGGTCAATATCCTTGAAATAATCCAGATGGTCTGAATCGATGTTCAATATGATTTTGTACTTGGGGTGGAGGCTGAGGAAGCTGTCCATGTATTCACAGGCTTCCGTCACGATATAATCTCCTTTGCCCACCTTTACATTGCCTTCAAATTGGGGCAAGTTGCCTCCTACTAGGATAGTGGGATCGCAGCCCGCATTTTCAAGGATTAAGGATATCATGGATGTAGTCGTGGTTTTCCCGTGGGTTCCGGAAACAGCAACGCTCCGGTCGTATTCTTGCATCAGTGCCCCCAGAACTTCGGCTCTGGAGACGATAGGAATCCCATTTCGCCCGGCAGCAACCAGTTCCGGATTGTCAGGAGAAACGGCGGAGGAATACACCACCAAATCGGCTCCCTGGATATTGTGCTCATCGTGGTCGGTAAAAATAAGGGCACCCTGACTTCTCAGCTTTTCCGTGATGTCTCCGGGCTTGAGGTCGGAACCAGATACCCAGTGACCCCTCCTTAAAAAAATGTCAGCAATTGCAGAGAGGCCGATGCCTCCGATGCCTATGCAGTGTATATGTCTATATTCTGAAAGCTTTTGCATTAATCTCCTCCATGCCCCCACGGGGACAGACCCCTTGGTTGATTTTGCCCCCACGGGGACAGACCCTTTGGTTGATTTTGCCCCCACGGGGTCTGTCCCCGTGGTTGATTTTACATAAGGATTATATCATA
>JBAYOC010000062.1:0-6681 GCA_041678465.1 Anaerovoracaceae bacterium
CAGGACAACCTTTGTTTTCCCAGCCGCCATAAGTCATCCAACCAGGTTTGCATCTCTTTTTGTTGTATCGATCCTGATCGGCTCTCTTTTTGCGCTTGTCATCTCCTATGCTGAATAGTTACCTACGGGACAATATCGCCACCGTCATAAATCGCAAAAGCAACAGAGCCTTGGCGGATATCGATAAGCGTCTGGAGGAACTTCAAACGGAGCTATTAAAGCTGGCCACTTCCAACGCGGATTATGATAAGGTTGGCGATGAGATTCACCGCCTGCGTGACCAAAAGCAAAAGCTGCAGGTTGAAAATGCCAACCGTGATGAACTTAAAAAACGCATTACTGATATGAGTACATTCCTAAAGAAGCAGTCCACCGCCCTTGCTGAATACGAAGAACAGCTCATTCGGCGGTTGATCGAAAAGGTCACAGTATATGAGGACAAATTTACTGTGGAATTTAAATCGGGCGTGACGGTTGATGTTAATGAACAAGCCCGATAAAGAACGAGGCACTCTACGAAATTACAACGTAGGTTGCCTTGCTCGTCTTAATATAAGGAAGATTTATTTATTACAGGATTATCTGTCAACAGACTAACTATATTTTTCTCCCGTAATCTCTTATTCAAGGGCAGTAGCTGGCATTTAAATTTGCGATAAATAACAATCGTCTATTCGACTGCGCTTCCCACGTTTTTAATCATAACCTGTCCAGTTGCATTTTTACCAGTTATTCGCATTATATATTCATCCGTTTCTGGTACTGTTACAGTGAAAATACCTGATTTAAGGTTGTTTCCCGTATACGGTTCGCTACCGTTTTTGCCGCTTACCATAAGAGCAATTTCGCCCTCCTTACATTCTATCTCCACTTGTACCACATCACCCTTAACAAGAGATAATTCACACTTGCTTTTAGAATTATATTCCTTTAAATCCATTGTGAAGCCCGTTCCTCGCCCATTCTCAAGAATCACAATACTGCCTTTTGCGCCGATACAAGCCGAAAGGGTAAAAATAAACAGTAAGGTTAGAACTCCTGAAAAGATGGCTATACTCATCTTGCCCGCACTCCTTCTATTAATTAATTTCCTAAAAAGCATGACATGACCTCCTCGATAAATTTATCTCGCTCATTAATCCATGGGCTGTGCCCGGAATGCTCAAACCATATAATCCCTTTATCTGGCGCGTTAAGCACCCGCTCATATTCCTCAACGAGTCCCACAGGAGCATTAACATCATGCCGTCCCAAGAAGAAGTAGACAGGCACATCCAGCTTTGTGTAATCAGCTCTTAGGTCAATATCGTAAAGCTGCTGATACACATCATTAAAAGTGTTTATTACTCCGCGGAAAAAATTGATTTTATCAAGCAATCCATATTCAGAAGATCCGATATCCCTTAAGGTATTGTAACCGGGGTTTTGGATATCAGGATTCCTCGCCATATACGAACTGAGGTAATTAAGATATACCGCGCTCTTCCATGTAACATGTTTACCGTAGTAGGGCGGCTCACCGTTTGCCTTGAGCTTTTTTACGAGAGCAGTATCTCCATTATTTTCAGCAATTTCCATAGCCTTGGTATAATCCATCCGCTCGGTTTCTGCAAAATCGATCATCTGTCCCGTGCCAATTAAGGAATGGTAAGACTGCGGATATTTATCCACCAAGAAAATCCCTAACGCACTGCCCCAAGATTCACCGATCAAATAGATTTTTTCCTGTGAAAAGCGCCCTTTTAAATACTCTGTCAGGGCGTAACCGTCTTGAATGTATGTGTCAATGGTGATGTTTTGTATCTTTTCAGCGTAGTAAGACTTGCCGGAGCCCGGCTGATCCCAGTTTACCACCACAAAATGCTTTTCAAGCTCTGCCAGTTCATGACGAACTGCTGCCATCTGCGTGCCGCCGGGGCCACCTGCCAAAAAAAGCAGGACCGGCGCATTTTTATCCCATCCTCTCATGCTTATCCATTGCTTTCTGCCATTTAGCTCAAGCTCTGTCAGTTCCGCGATGCTATTTGCAGGTGTATTTCCGCTTTCATCTATAATACGGGGTGTTGATGCGGTGAACTGCGAAATTGCGATCAGCCCGAAGTTTATCGCCATCACTACGGCAAAGAATAATGCTGTCCTTTTCAGTCGGGTAAGCTGCTTGGGATTTGCTTTATTTCGAATCTGTGCTATGATGCGAAAGAGCAACTGAAATAACCCAAATGCGAGTGTAATGACCGTTACAACGATCAAAATAAAAAACAATATGATATAAAACATAACCTAGCCTCCAATTACTATTTTATATAGACGCTCTCAAGAGCGTTGCCCATCAGCGGAACATCAATGATTCGGCTGTCCCTGAGGGATAATTCATTTTGAAGCATCAGCCGCTTTATAAAATCAAGCTTTTCTGCTTCATTCAACGGTTCTCGGAATACAAGCGCGCCTCCTGATTTGAGTGACTTTGCCAGCGCAGGGACAACCTTCCCCAATGCGTCTTCTGCAACATCGTGCAAAACGAAGTGGCAGTAGACCAAATCAAAACTATCCGCCGGAAGTATCAGTGTTTCTGCGTGAACAAAGTCTGCGTTTGAAAACCCTCGCAGGGTTTTTCGGCAGATTTTTAACCACCGCTCGGAAATATCAAGGCAGGTTATATGTCCGTGAGTAAGCCTTCTTGCGGTATAGTGTGCAACCGTTCCCATGCCGCACCCAAAATCAAGCACCCGCTCATTTCCGTTAAGTGGCAGACGGTCTGCAAATATCTTGTAGACAGACTTACCATAAAAGAGAAATGCGAGCCTTGTCAGAAACATCTCAAAACGAGATGGTTCGTGCTTCATACATATCACCTCAACAATTTTTAGGTTCAAATTTCGTACTTGTAATAAGTTTCATAAAAAAATTAGCTGTATTTCAGATCCATTACTATCATAGCAATTGAACCTGTCATACAGCTGAAACGAACCTTAAATTAATCTTAAATTATTGGGATTGTTATCTTGAAATTACAGCCTTTGTTGCCGTCTTCACACAAAATCAGATTCCCTCCATGCGCCTGTGAAATTTTTTTGGCAATGGAAAGTCCAAGCCCGCTGCCGCCAGTTTGGGAATTGCGTGAATCATCCACACGCACAAAGGGCTTGAAAATATCATGTACGAGATGTGAGGGAATGCCGACTCCGTCATCGTTGAAGTAAATTACAACCGTCTTGTTTTGAACCGTCAGGCTGACGGAAATGGTTGTACCCTTTGGATTATACCGCACAGCGTTGTCCGTAAGATTTTGAATGATGCGCCCAAAGTGGCCGGTGTCCAGCATAACGTAAATACTGTCCTCAGGAATATTGAATTCATATTTAAAATTAGTGCTTTCCAACTGAGGCACAATCTCAGCGCATATCTGTCGCAGAGTTTCACAGATGTCTGTTTTAACCGGCTTTAATGCAAAATCAGGGCTATCCATTTTGGATAGCTCAAACAGTTCGTTGAGCAGTCGGTTTGCACGCTGACTGTTTTGATGAATTACTGTCAGTTCCGGTGATTCTGATTTTTGACAAAGCATCTCGGCATAACCTTGTATACTTGAAAGGGGATTCTTAAGGTCGTGAGAAATGTCGAGAATCAACCTTCTCCTATCCTCCTCCGACTTTTGGCGCAGGGCGATCTCATATTCAATACGTGCAGCCATTTCGTTAAAAGTATTCTGCAATTCGGCAAATTCGTTTTTCAGGCGCAAATCTACCCGTGCGGAATAATCGCCCTCCCGTAAAAGCCTGGTGCCGTCGCAGAGTTTCTTCAGGGGCACCGTAATCCTTGCAGCAGTAATCCTTGAATAGATAAAAGTGAAAAGTGCAAGAATGAGCAAATAGCTCAGCACCACAAAGGCAATTGCTCCGGCTGCCTGTTTGAAATCGCCGGTGGAAGCATCTTTATTATGTACCAGCTTAAAATCAAGGCGTATTGAGGTCGGGAAGGTAACAATCAACCAAAACTCACCTTTTGGTTGATAAATAATATCATAATGGTAAGGCTTGCTCTTACTTTCTGTTAAAAACGTGGTAAAATCCTGGATGGTCAGTTGATCTTTTCCGATGGTGTCGACCCCGTGCGAATAAACAACACGGTATTCCTTGTCAACAATTTGAACGCCACCGCCGTTCTCCACGACAGCGGATGCATCGATTTGCCTATAATCCTCTTTGATGATTTCACTCGCGGAAAACTGACTTTTCACAAGAGAACCGGAAATAAATATGCTCACAACGGATAACAATACAAACGCAAGGACTGTAGCAAGGATTGTCAGTAAAAAGATTACCCAGAAATTTCTTAAGATTTGACTTGATAATTTACTTTTCATGGCTTCTCACCGAGATAATGCAGTTTATATCCGATACCGCGAATGGTTTTCAGGTATTTTGGCTTCTGCGGATCATCCTCAATGCGGCTGCGGATACGACTGATATGCACCATGATGGTATTGTCATCGTAATAGAAATCTTCCTCCCATACGGCATGGTATAGCTGTCGCTTAGTAAAAACCCGCTCCGGATTTTCCACGAAATACAAAAGGAGTTTATATTCCTTCGCACCAAGCTCGATGGGTTTTCCGTCTTTAAAGGCGCAGCATTTTTCTCTATCCATCGACAAATTCCCATATGTAACGGTAGTAACGGATTTTTCTCTCGGCGTCAGATATTCGTTGCTGCGGCGCAGCTGCGCGCCTACACGCGCAATCAGCTCGGAGACCGAGAAGGGCTTTGAGAGATAATCATCTGCGCCGAGTCCCAACCCAAGCACCTTGTCCATATCGTCAGTCCTCGCAGTCAACATGATGACAGGAATAGTGTTGTATTCCCGTATTTTGCGCAGAAGATTGAAGCCATCCATAATCGGCATCATTACGTCGAGAATAGCCAGATGTATGTCCTCAGACAATAGCAAATCGAGCGCTTCTTTGCCGTTCTGTGCTGATAGAACGGTGTATCCGTTTTCTTCAAGGTTTATTTTAATCAGGTTTCGAATGTCAGCCTCGTCGTCTGCGATTAGTATTTTCATATAGTTTTTAGCACCTCCCGCTCATAATGCTCTGTTATTTATCGTGTTAACAAAACGGCTGCAATCTTCGTGAACGTATATCATTTTAAATGTTCATATATCATCTTAGATATTCATCAAAGAAGGCAAGGCTCTTTTGGTTTATTAACTTCAGAGTATCGTATCCTGATTTTTTATACCCCCCGCCAAGCAACGCACATAAAATTGGCGATGTCCTGACTAAATCTGTCAATGTATAATGGTTACTGCCTTCTATGTAATAATACCCAATGTTTCCTTGATTGAACAAATGATTTTTGTTCTGTACATATTTGTTGTCAGTTGTAATCAAAGGATAACCGCTGTCACTATAGATGTTCATAACTGCACACCGGTAGGGTTCTGTATTCCATGTAAATTCATTTCCATCAACACCCGTAATATCGCACATATAGGGAGACTCTAACGCAATCACCGCATTAATTTCGCTACGTTGTCTCGCAACCCCGAGTGCAGCAGATCCGCCGAGGGAATGCCCAGCAACACCGATTCTATTTGCATCAATTAGTTGATAGAACGAATTACTTTCATTCATGGCTTTTTCAATGAATGTATCAATCACAAAATTAATATCATCGGTACGAAGCTTCATCCACCTTTGAAAACACGCATAAGAATTTTCTATGTCCAAATGGGAATCTTCCTCATTAAGTTCTTTAATATATTCAAAATCGATATGTATTTTCTCCCGATCTATTTCCGTATTGAACGCATGATAGGTATGGTCGATGCTGGCAACCACATAGCCATGGCTTGCAAGTTCTTTATAAAGTGAAAGATTGCTTGTTTTAGTTGAAATACCTCCGTGGGAAAATACAATCAAAGGACAGGAATTGCTTACAATTTCGTCATCACGTGGATAATAAACAAGCACAGACATTTTCCGATGACTGCCATCGGTTTTATGCTCATCAATGCGTGATTTATCAGTCAATTCCAGTATACTAAAAGTATAAGAGTATTCCCCTGTGGTTTGAATGCTTTTTAAATTGGGAAACAAGACAACTGTGCATGTTATAAAAACAATGATAATAGTAGCAAACACATTTATAGTTCTTTTTAACCGGCCCTTTTTTATTAGTTTTCGTTTTACAGGTATAATCAGAAAACCAATTAAAATAAACAACAAAGCAATTAAAAGATAGTTATAAAATGCCATAAAAACCCCCGTGATTTCTACAGGTAGATTGTAGAAATAAAACCAAATAATCTCATTCAATATGTTTATCCGCCGAAAATATCCAACCTGACCACACAACCTCAAAAACTTCCGAAAAAACATCTAACCTGACCACTCGCGAACGCTGACATCTAACCCGACCACTCGCGGAACACTGACATCTAACCTGACCACTTGACTATTAAAAACCGTCTTTATTGACTTGTTTCCCCGAACCGAAAAAAATCATGTTTTTCGCTCGATGGGTTTTGTACCCATGTGTGCTAAAAGCATTGATATATAAGGGTTTTCAGCCCAATCAATTTTTTGTGCGTGACATCAATACCACCGTCTCAACATGGCTCGAGTTGATGGCATTGATGTCATATTACTTTGCCCGTCTGTGGAAACATATCAGCAGC
>JBAYOC010000063.1:0-6636 GCA_041678465.1 Anaerovoracaceae bacterium
CCCGGTGAACAAATAGGTATTACCTGCAAGGATTTCTCTCTGAAGACACCGGTAGAGGTCATTGATCTTAACGGTCTCAGGACACTCTACAACAGCATATTAGAACCGGTCTTCCCTACTGCTGCTCGGTATGGTGAAAAGAACACCCTTGATCAGGGCGGGCGGCAGGAAGTCCCCACCCTCTCATATCAGTCTGTTCAAAGGGTAGGGAGCCAAGCTACTCCTGCAAGGCGATCTGTTGCGGAGGGTAAACCTAGGGTACTGATTCCGGTTTTTCCGGGCACCAACTGTGAGTACGACACCGCCACGGCCCTGGAGCGTGCGGGTGCCATTCCGGAAATAGCGGTAATTCGCAACCTCTCTCCCGAAGACGTTGTGGCCTCCATCAAGGATATTGTTCAGAAGATACGCGACTCTCAAATCATCGTGCTCCCCGGCGGGTTTTCCGGCGGCGATGAGCCGGATGGCTCAGGTAAGTTTATCACATCCTTTTTCCGCAATCCTATGATCACGGAAGAAGTGCAGCGGTTGTTAGAACAGCGGGACGGCCTGATGCTTGGCATCTGCAACGGTTTTCAGGCATTGATCAAACTGGGGCTGGTTCCCTTCGGCAGCATTCGAGGTGCGACAGCCAACTCACCCACCCTCACCTTTAACTCTATCGGCCGCCATCAATCCCGTCTTGTTCGCACCCGCATCTGTTCGAACAGCTCTCCTTGGCTTATGGATACAGAGATCGGAGAAATCCATACCATACCTGTATCTCACGGAGAGGGACGCTTTGTTGCAAATGAAGAACTCCTCAAGCAGCTGGCTGACAAGGGGCAGATCGCCGCTCAATACGTGGACCTCACCGGAACACCTACAATGAACATCCACGGAAATCCCAACGGTTCTATCATGGCAATCGAGGCAATTACCTCACCGGACGGCAGGATACTGGGTAAAATGGCACATTCGGAGCGTTCAGGCAACCTTCTTTACAAGAATGTTCCCGGCAAAAAAGAGCAGAAACTGTTTCAAAATGCGGTTCGTTACTACCAATATTAACTTATTTGAATAGTCTGACATTGATAAAAAGATAATTAATGAATTTTCTGAAAAAGGTGTTGACAAAGGGTTTTTTCTGTTGTATTATGATGATACTCAAAGAAAGGAAACACCGAAATACTTGAAACACCTCATAGAAAGGGCAACCCCCAAGTATTTGAGAAGCTCAAAGAAAAAGTGATTCCAAGTAAATGGGTAACCCCGATAAAAAGGCAAAGCCGAAGTAATCGGGTTCCGCTCCAGACAAACGGTCGCCTTAGCATAGATGACCTGCTGAATGATAAGAGTTTATTACAGGGAAACCTAAGAAAAGCAAATTGAAATAAGCAGGAATCGGAGAGCAAGGCCAAAGATCGGGTCAGTATTGGGGCAAAAGGAAGGAGGAGTTACTCTATTGAGCTACACTCCGCAGAAAGGGTAGACACAGTCCAAATGGAAAATGTGGTCTACCCTTTCTCGTTGTCGTGACAGCGGGATCTTTGCCTCTGTTCTAAAATTCAACTAACGCATGGATATTTGCAATAAAAGTAGTTTCTACGCCAAGTCTGAGCAAAAAATGCGTTTGTATGCAATATCGTACCCGGCGCTGACGTTATTCTCCGAAATATGTGCAAAAAATGCGTTTGTATGCAGATTGGAAGGGAATTTATGTAGTATGTTTGCATACAAACGCATTTTTTGCTCAGATTTGCTTGGATAACAGGTATTTGGCCGAGAGATCTGCATACAAACGGAAAATTTGCACAGTATCCCATGAAAATCACCTATTGCTTAAAAATAGGTTGCATAGTTGCTTCCACATTTAGGCAGACTAAAGGTCGGAGGTGATTTCATATGACAGTTCAATTAACAACAAAAGAAAGAATGCTGATGCAGGATCAGAAATCTCAGGAAGAGCTGTGTGTTCAAAAGTACCATAGCTATGCCGGGTTAGCGCAGGATCCACAGCTGAAGCAGCTATTCAGTTCACTCGCTCAAAAGGAACAGGAGCATCTGAATTCCATCAATCAAATCTTATCAGGACAGATACCCGCCATGGGAGCGCAATCCGGCGGGCAATCCCAGCAGAAGTCCATGCAACCGGGCATGCAATCCCAGGGACAATCGGGCATGCAGTCTCAGGGACAACCCGGCACGACCCGTGGTCAGTCGGGCCAGGGAACCGGCGGAACACAGAGCGGTATGTTCAGCGACAAAAACCTATGCTCTGATATGCTGTCTACAGAGAAGTATGTATCCAGTGCTTACGACACCGCCATCTTTGAATGCACCGATGCAAGCATTCGCCAGGTATTAAACCATATCCAAAAGGAAGAGCAGGAACACGGGGAACAAATCTTCAATTATATGCAAAGCCATGGCATGTACAGTACGCAGTAACCGATAGTCTTACCCCAGGTACAAAGAAGAACAACTCGTTCACAAAAATGAACACCCCTGCCGAAACTCGGCAGGGGGCTATTCTTTGCACAGCTTTTATGATCTTTTGTAAGAGGGCTGTGCCTATGATCAATCTATGTCTTCGAAATGAATTTTGCTATTTTTCTGTAAAGCAAGATCAATGATTCTCTGGGCATCCTCTTTTTCAAAGATTAGCCTTTTGGATAAGCTCCTCCTTGTAAAGTGCAACACCATGTACTTTGGATCCTTCACCGTCTCGCGATGCAGGTTAGAAACGTCATCGAAAAGCCAGGCTTCTTTATACTTGAACAGAACCGCGTCATAGTGAACGATAATACCTTCCGGGTTGACCAATGTGTACTTATTGAAAAATGCAGACCATACCAGAAAAGGTCCAAGCAAAATTCCAACGGGGGATGCAAACGCAATCCCAAGTACGATAATGCCAATACCGAACACCACCGCCGCGATTCTTGTGGAAAGCCTTCTTTTTCGATCATTTACTATTTTGAATTCATTCATTTCAAATTATCCGTTCTAAAATAACTTCTAACTTCTATTATCCATTACTTTGCTGTACTTTTGATCTTTTTCTTATTTCTAGGGTTCATTTCCGGATCCACATACTTGACGCCGATACCCAAATAAGAAATGGCTATGGCATAGAAGGGATTTATAACGTTCATAAATGCATAAGGCCAGAAGTCAAGATTGTAAACTCCTAAAGTCGCTGCCTGATACGCACCACATCCATTCCAGGGGACCATTGGCGACCAGAGTGTGCCTCCATCCTCCAAGGTTCTGGACAGGAAGCTTCTCTTAAGACCCTTTTGATCATAGATCTTGGCATACATTCTACCGGGAACAATTATGGCGAGATATTGATCTGTAAGAACAAAGTCGCATATGATACCCGTTATAATGGTAGCGGTAACAAGTCCGCCTACAGTCTTAATCCTTCTGGTAACACCACCAAGCAATACTTCAACGAATCCGGTTTTCTCTAGGATTCCTCCGAAAGCCAAGGCAAACATGATCAGGCCGATGGTCCACATCATGGAGTCCAGGCCACCTCTATTCAACAGTTTGTCGGCAATGGCGTTTCCTGTGTCTGCTTCATAGCCGTAGTGCATGGCTCCCAGCACATCTGCAATGGAACTGCCTTGCGAAATCATGGCAACGATACCGGCAATGGCCACTGCCAGTAGCAGTGAAGGAATTGCGGGGATTTTCTTAACGGCTGAGAAGATGACAACCAAGACAGGAATCATAATCCATATCTGAATGCTGAATTCACTGGCGATGGCGTCCTGAATTTCACCTACCGTATGAGCATCAAAACCTTGAGATCCAACTTGTATACCTACAATTGCGTACAGCACTAAGGCGATACAGAAACTGGGCAAGGTGGTGGTCATCATGCTTCTAACGTGCTCATAAAGAGGCGTCTCCGCAGTGGCGGCAGCAATATTCGTAGAGTCCGAAAGAGGAGACCACTTGTCGCCCATGTACGCTCCGGAGATTACCATACCGGCAGCAATGGCGGGGTTAATTCCCAAGCCTGCCGCAATGCCCATCAGAGCCACCCCAACTGTTCCCGAAGCGGTCCAGGAACTGCCCGTTGCCAGACCGACAAGAGCGCAAAGTACGGCTCCCACAACCAAGAAAGCAGACGGGGAGATAAGATCCAAACCATAGTATACCATAGCCGGCATTGTACCGGCCAGCACCCAAGTTCCAATGAGCATGCCAACGATCATAACAATAATAAGTGCTTCTGTAGCTCTGGCAATGCTGTCCAGTATACCTGATATAATGGCATCCCAGCGATAACCGCAGCGATATGCCATCAAAGCGGCAACCACACAGGAGACTACGATGGGAATATGGGGTTCAATCTCCCACTTGACGGTACAGACGATGATTAGGACCATCATAAATACCCCCGGCACTAAAGCCTCCCACAACTTTGGCAGTCTTGTTTCTTTCATTTGACGATACCTCCATTTAAGAAATATATATGTATGATTACATATCAGATTAGTAGTTCCGGAGCTTTTTCCCCGATTACCGGCCTCATTTCCTCCAAGGCTTCTTCTGTCTTTCGCAATCCGAAATCAATGTCTTTCGGCTTCATTGCAGTGGACATGCAAAACATCCCTCTGGGTGCGATAAAAACACCTTTGGTGAGCAAGACCATGTACAGCAGTTGGTTCAGATCTTCATAGGAGGATGCCATATCTCTGTAACTGATAACCGGCTTATCGGTAAACACGGTATTGTACAGAGAGCCTATCCCGTTAATCTGGATCCGCAGTCCCATTTTTTCCACCAGCGCGCAGAGACCTGCCCGGAATCGATCCCCCAATTCATTTACATAGGCAACCGCGCTCCTGTCGTAAGCTGTCATGGTGGCAACACCGGCAGCCATAGTAACTGCATTCCCATTAAATGTTCCCGAATGATACATCTTTTTTTCTCTCGGGTCATAGAGCTTCATAATATCTTCCCTGCCACCAAAGGCCCCTACAGGAGTACCTCCGCCGATAATCTTACCAAGGGAGGTGATATCAGGCGTTATTCCATACAACTCCTGGGCTCCACCATAGGAAAGCCTGCCCGTTACTACCTCGTCGAAAATCAGAAGTATGCCGTATCGCTCGGTCAGTTCCCTGACAGCCTTCAGGTATTCCGAAAGAGGCGTAATCTGCCCTGCTGATCCCATAACCGGTTCAATGATAAGACAGGCAACTTCTTTGTAGTTTTCCTCGATGATTTTTTTTGTTCGTTCCACATCGTTAAAGGGGGTGACGATTACGTCCTTCAAAGCATTTTTTGATACGCCTCGGCTCTCCGGAATCACTTTGATTTTATCCAGATTTCCGGCTTTTTTTAGGTTGGGATCAACGCTGGCCTCGAATACATCTGTGGTCCCGTGATACCCTCCTTCTGTTTTAATAATCTTGGTTTTTCCGGTGAATGCCCTTGCGATACGCAGAGCATGCATGTTGGCTTCCGTCCCGGAATTTGTAAACCGGACAAGGTCCAGCCCGGGAAACCTTTCTACAAGGAGCTTCGCCAGGTCAGTCTGGAGCTCAAAGGGAGCTGTATAGGCGCTTCCCAGCGCGATCTGTTCCCGAACTGCATCCACGGTAGGCTTATGAGCATGACCGTGAATCAGAGAGGTATAGTTGTTCTGAAAATCCAGAAGCTTATTTCCGTCCACATCATAAATGTATGCCCCTTCTCCTCGCTCTATGTAGTGAGGAAAAGGATCAAAATAAGTCGCCGTTCTAGTGTCACCGCCTGGCATATAATTGCACGCATCCAAATGTAGTGCCCGGGATCTTTTCCGTTTTATAGCATATTGATCTTCTATGCGTCTTCTGAACTCTGTCTCTGTCTGACCGTACATACCTTTCACCTCGAATTCTAACATGATGTCAATACCTTGTATATTAATTAACACAGCAAAAAACATGCCAAAACGAGGATGTTGCAAATGACCATCCGAATCATAAACGCGATATCAAGACCGACTCATCTTATGGGGTAATGAGTCGGTCTTGATATCGCGTTTATCAAACTGTTCCAGATTATATCTGATGCTTTTTCTTTTTCCTCATAAAAGTGGCCTGTGTGATACCAAGAGCTTCTGCGGCCTTTCGCGTACTTCCGTGAGAGAGAAGGGCTTCCTCAATTATTTGCCTCTCGTGCTCATCCATTGTCTCGCGGAAATTGCGCCCATAGGGAGTAATATTCTCAGCTTCCCCATTTACACAGGGGTTTGTTTCCCATTGCCGATGGTTGCTCAGCTCCCGAAGCACGCTCACCTGAGATATCATGTCTTCGTCGCTGTTGATCATGACTCGCTGCACGAGGTTTTCCAGTTCTCTGATGTTGCCCGGCCATTCATACTCTAACAAATGTTGAGCCCCCTCATCAGAAATTTGTTTACGTGTACCGTGTTTCTTGTTAAAGTCGCCTACATAGTACTCCAGTAAAGGAATAATGTCTCGCTTTCGTTTTCGCAGAGGCGGAATATGCAGAACAAGAACTGCTAAGCGATAATAGAGATCTTCCCTGAATTTTCCTGCTTCCATCAGTTCTTGTAGGTTTTTATTTGTAGCGTAGAGTATCCTTACATCCACCTTGATAGGGCTTTCTCCTCCCAGGCGATAAAAC